>CAYPKQ010000137.1:0-6893 GCA_964411355.1 uncultured Lachnospiraceae bacterium | reverse complement strand
TTCACTCTGTCGCATCCACCTCATAAAACACCTTGGGGCACCTGCTCTATCGCAGATGCCTCAAGCGTCTTTTTCTTTTTGTACTCTTCTCTTTTATCTTTTCTCTGAATCTATTTGGTAACTTTTTCGAATAAAATCTCTTATAATCGTTTCACGGAGCGACGAGAGCGTCGCTCCCTACAAAAATGTTTTCGTTTTTCCACCAAATTACTGTTTATTGGAGATAGTAACAAATGACACGCTTACTTTAGTTATAGTTCACAAAACTCTTAATAAATCTTAACTTGACAAAAAATGGAATTAGCTATATAATATTCTCATAAGCAAAATGGGGAATGATACTTGATATGAATAAGAATGATATGAAAATGAAAGGAATACTTTATCTTGCGCCATACCGAAGCTTGCTCATCACGCTCGTCTCGGCTTTTGGTGTTGCTTTTTTTACCGAGATAACCAATAGGCGCTCTCTCTGGGGTGCGATAGTATTCCTCTTTACACGTCCACACCTGTTTTTCTTCAATTTTTCAATAATTTTCTTTACGCTCTCAATTTCTCTGTTCTTTAAAAAGCGTAAGGTTTGGCTGCTTTTCCTCTCACTTTTGTGGATCGCATTAGGAGTTACCGATTTTATTATGCGATGCTTTAGAGTTACTCCCTTTGCCGCCACAGACTTGGGACTTCTCGAATCGGTTTGGAGCATTATGCTCATTTATCTTGAAATATGGCAAATGATCCTAATTATTGCCGCAATCCTCGCAGCAATAGCCCTTCTGATTTTTCTTTCGAGAAAGCTGAAAAACGAAAGGGTAGATTATAAGACGGCAGCCTGCTCGATTTTGGCTTCTGTTCTTGTGGTTTTCGGTCTGTCGTCGGTTTATCATTATACCGAGGTCGTTCCCGACCATTTTGCAAATCTTCCGGATGCATATAGAGATCACGGATTTGCTTACTGCTTCACGGTTGGGCTTTTTGACAGAGGAATAGATAAGCCCGAGGACTACAGCCGCGAAAATGTTGAGGAAATTCTTAATTCCATAGGTATCAATATCGGAGATCAAGAAAAAACAAAGCCTAATATCATCATAGTTCAGCTCGAATCGTTTTTTGATGTCAATTATCTGAAAAATATCAGTTTTTCAAAAAATCCCGTTCCGAATTTTACAGCCTTAAAGGAAGAATACAGCAACGGATTTCTTTCAGTTCCATCCATAGGCTCGGGAACAGCAAATACCGAATTTGAGGTTCTGACGGGAATGAATCTTGAATATTTCGGAACAGCCGAATATCCCTACAAAACAGTTCTCCAAGATAATACCTGTGAGACGATTGCTTATAATCTGCGCGAACAAGGATATACCTCCCACGCTATTCATAACCATACAGGTACCTTCTACGACAGAAATACTGTCTATTCCAATCTTGGATTTGACACATTCACATCGGTAGAGTATATGGATAATGTGAAAAGAAACCTCATCGGGTGGGCAAAGGACGAGGTCTTAACGGACGAGATAATAGCTGCGCTGAATTCAACCAAAACGCAGGATTTTGTATACGCAATCTCTGTTCAGGCACATGGGAGATATCCCAGGGAAAGCGAGGAATATCTCGGAAATATTGATGTTTTCGGAACAGAGGACGAGGGCGAGAACACCGCATATAAATATTTTGTAAATCAGCTTTGGGAAACGGATAAGTTTGTCGGCGCTCTTACCGAAAAACTCCAAAAAAGCTCAGAACCGTATATTCTGGTATTTTTCGGAGACCATCTTCCAAGCCTTGAGCTTACAGAAGATGATCTTACGGCCGGCGATCTTTACAGCACCGAATATGTTATAGTTTCAAGTCTCTATAAAGAGCGCAATATAAAGGATCTGGAATCTTATCAGCTTTCAGCTTATATTATGGAGCTTGCAAGCTTCACGAACGGTATTTTTACAAAGCTTCACCAGACCTATTCAAAGAGTGAAAACTATCAGGGAGCACTTGAGATGCTTGAATATGATGTTCTTTACGGAGATTACGATGCCTATAACGGCAAGCAGAAATATCTGCCGACACAGATAAAAATGGGAGTTCGGGATATCGAGATCAGCAGCATTTCACGCAATACCGACGGACTTACGGTTACGGGAAATAATTTTACCGAATTTTCGGTTATAATGCTCAATGGAAAAAAAGTAGAAACAAATTTTTTAAGCAAATACTGTCTCAAAACAGCAGAAGGCGGCATCGACGAAGATAATGAGCCTCCACAAAGCATCGCTGTTGCTCAATATACCAAAAACGGCGAATTTTTAAGTAAGGTCGAATATCAAGAATAAATATAAAAGGTACTGAGTCATTTGCTTTGCAGGAGCTTTTGATTCAGTCCTTTTTTTGAAACAGTTTAAATGTAAAATAATTAAGATTAACAGTTCGATAAATTACTGTTTACCGTCAGTTCTCAAAAAGCTTATGTTAAAACGATAGAGACCGGAGTAATCTCCGATCCCTTCTTTATATCATATTAAAATCTCAATCCGTTGTTATATCCGGTCATTATGCCTTCTTTGTAAAGATGCGAATCCGAGGAAAGCTCAAGCACCTTGGGATAAACGATATCATCTCCGGCAAATTCTATCACCGTCATTCCCGTATGGCAAATGTCAAATCTTGTGGCTGCCAATGGATAGGGAATATCAAGGATGCAAGAAAGGAAAAGCAAGCCGAAGCCTTGGTGAGCAAACATTGCAACTCTTTCGTTTGTCGGCTTTATTGCCTCAAAGCAGTTATTCTCAAGATCATGCTCATAGCCAAGCGAGGCAAAAAAAGCATCGGTCTCTCTTTGTATCCTTTCCATTCCCGAAGAAAATTTGGTGTCCGCAAATAGGGGATGCTCATGCCATTTTCTTCCCATTGTCAAGACATCGGGTCTTGAAAAATTAGCCTTATATTCGGGCAGATAAAATGCCCATGTTTTTTGAGTTACATTTTTATCAACTGCAAAATCCTGCCATGCGTGTCCTTCATTTGCAAAATCAAGCTGAACTATCTCTTTCCGGAGCATTTCGGCAGCAGGAATCGCAGTTTCATAAGCTCTGTTTGATGTGGATGAGAAAATCTTATCCACACCGTACATAGCAAGTCTTTTTCCAATCGCTTCTGCCTGCCTTTTTCCAAGAGGTGTCAAAGCATCAGGACTGTATGTAGGCATTCCGTGTCTGATATAAAAGAAAATCATTTTTTACTCCTTATTTACCTTTTTCTATGATAATACCTTCTTTGTTTTTGATTAGTTCCGAAAAAGGCGTTTGCAAAAACATAAGCAATAACAAGAATTATAAAAATCACAGCGGTGATAACAAAAGGACGCGATGTCGTAAAATTTCTTATTCTTTGGAGGCTGTAAAGAAACTCGCTTCGGTCAACCTTATTCATCGTAACAAGATCAACGCTGCCAAGAACCTCTCCGTCAAGTTCAACGCTTATAAAACCGGCTATCTGTCCTTCTTCAACGGGTGCTGTAAGACTTGGGGATGATATCTTGTGGCTGTAAATAAGATCCTCTTCCTTATCTATATCAAGGGGCAAAAAAACCGTAAGTGAGCTTGCAGGACGCAGAGTTACATGGTCAACATCCTCGGAAAGCTCGACCTTCACCTCGCAAACCAGCCTATCCTTTGAAATAACCTCAACATATCCGTATGAGGAAAAAGCCCAATTTATAAGTGAATTTGCAACAGTATAAGAGCAGATGTCGCCGTCTTTCTCGATTGCCCCCAGCACAACACAAATATAGGTCTGACCTTCCTTTTCGGCGCAGGTAGCAAGACAGTATCCGCCCTGTGTAGTGGAGCCGGAATTGAGTCCCTTCACGTATTTATTATAATATTTCGTCTCGGTATAGCGTGAGATAAGATAATTCTTATTATATATATTTCGATCCGAGGAAATATTTGTTTTTGGCATCTGATATCTGCTCTCGGAGGAGATTTCGGTGAAAATGGAATTTTCAGATGCAGCCTTTGCTATAAGAAAGGTATCATATGCAGTTGTGACCATTGCGGGATCGTGCATTCCCGAAACATTAGTATAATTTGTGTCAAGAGCTCCAAGCTGTGCAGCCTTTGCATTCATAAGAGCCGTATAATTTTCGATGCTGCCCGCAACTATAAAGGCAAGAGCCGATGCCGCATCATTTGCACCGCCCACAAGCAAGCCATAAAGCAGATCCATAACAGTTACAACCTCTCCCGCCTTCAGCTTTATATTGTTTCCGGTAACGCCTTTAAGCATCTCCTCACTTATAGTGACCCTTTCGGATAGCCTTTGTGAGAGGGCTTCGATGGCAACAAGTCCGGTCATGATTTTCACTGTCGATGCGGGATAGACCGGAACATACGCATCCTTTTCAGCCATTGTTCTTTTCTGCTCTACATTGTAAAAATAGACCGCCTTTGCATCATCGAGAGCGGGAAGCGGTGAGACAGCAAAGGACGGCAGCGAAAAAACTGCCGTAAATACTGCTATGCAAAGAAGTGCTATTGCCTTTTTGCATTTAAAAAACAAGATGCTCACCTCTGCGTCTGAATTTTATAGGTTATCCGAAAAATATTTTTTTGCAGTTAAAATATCCTGCTCTATTGCGAGAACAAGCTCCTCAGAAGAGAAAAATTTTTTTTCATCTCTTATTTTCTTGTGAAGATGGACAGAAATATCCTCGTCATAAAGATCTCCCGCAAAATCGATAATATGTGTTTCGCAGTTAATAATATCGCTTTCTTCAAATGTCGGTCTTTTACCGATATTGGTAACAGATGCATAGCACTTTTGACCAATCATTACAGAGCTTATATATATACCGTTTTTGGGGACAAGTGCATTTTCTCCAAAGCTTTGGTTTACCGTTGGCATACCGAGACTTCTTCCGAGTGCCTTGCCGTGAATGACTTTTCCCTCAACCGCAAATGTATGACCGAGAAGACGGTTTGCTTCTTCAATATCGCCATCTGTCACAGCTTTTCTTATACGGCTGGAGCTTATGGGGCTTCCTGACTCTGTTACCGCCTCAAAAACAAAGGCATCCGCTCCGAAAAACTCACCTTTTTTAAGCATATCGGGTGTACCTCTGCCGTTTTTTCCAAATCGGAAATTGAAGCCGCACATAATGGTGCGGCAGGAGCATTCTTCTTTCAGTATTCCGATAAAATCCTCTGCCTCCATATCTTTAACTCTCGAAAAATCGCAGATAACAGCATATTCCGCGCCAAGAGATGCGAAAATTTTGAGTTTTTTATCAAGAGATGTTATATGCGGAGGGGGAGAGGACATAAGAATGTCTGCCGGTGGAACAACAAAGCAAAAAACGCCGCTTGCGGCTTTTTCGCCTTTGCTTTTAAGATCATCTGCAAGTGCCACTGCGCCTTCTATCAGCCTTTTATGTCCAAGGTGAACTCCGTCAAAATTGCCTATGGCAAGCACAAGAGGCGGAACAGAAGACATATCGGCTTCTTTTCCGCCGCCAAGTGAAATGATTTTCAAAAAACTCTCGTTTGACATTCCCTTATCAAACACCGAGGTAGTCCTTTACAAGCTCATTGAGAAGCTCATCACGGTCTATCTTACGGATGAGGCTTCTTGCCCCCTTATGGTTGGTAATATAAGTGGGGTCCTCGGAAAGAAGATATCCAACGATCTGATTTATGGGGTTATACCCCTTTTCACTCATAGCATCATAAACGGTGCGGAGCATTTCCTTTGTGGATTCTTCCTTCTTGTGGGGAATATCGAATATCATCGTGCCCGTTTTCATATTCTTTGAATTTTCCATGCTTAATACCCTTCCTTTCCGACAGTTTTTGCGAGGAATTTATATTTATTTTGATTATATATTATTTTTCCCTGTTTTTCAAGTATTATTTTAAAATTGTAATATAATTTTAATAAATTTATTATAATCACGAAGATAAAGTAAAATTCGGCAATGATTCTTTTTATTGTAGTCGAGAGACATAAAAAGAAAAGTCTTTTTTACAAGCATCATTACGATATGCTTTATAAGGGGGCATTTAATTTGCCGGTTAGAATCTATTACCACTTAGAAGATTTTTCAGACATAGAACCACCGAAATGTTTTTTATAATGTCTGTAAAAGCGAGAATAGTCCGAAAAGCCGTATTTTTGGCTAACCTCTGTTGCTGATATTCCGGATCTTATTTTTTCGATTTTTGTTGAGTCAACTACTCTCGGTATTTTTGAGGTTTTAAGTGTGATATTGTTGACTGTTTTGGGATTTGCAGTGATAAAAATGAATCGTATTATTACAAATTTCGGAAAGAATGCCAAAACGTATAATTATGCTCCTGATCCCGAAAGATATTCAGCTCTCAGTTGGTTGACCAATAATTTTGTAAGTTATGTGAGTTCGGCGTATAAATCCGCATTAGCGGTCTTTTTTGTTTATTTATTCCGTACCTGCAGTTATTGTATTCAAATCGGTTACTTTTGATTTGGTTGGAATAATTATGCCAATTGTAGTTTTCGTTGGCATGGTAATCAGTGCTTTCTTTATAAGTTTTTCTGCTGCAGTATTATGGGAATTGGAAATTCCGAAAGCATGGAGAATTGAGACCGGCAGAGAAGTTGTTATCGTTTTTAATTGGATATTTATGTGTATCTTATTTGCATTGTTCTTTTTGATCGCCATGATTTCTTCAATTTACATAATTATTAAAGCATCAAAAGACATAATTGAAATGGATAAAATCTGCAAGCGTGGATATTGATAATCTCTAACATAAAGAGGCCAATTGAATAATATCTGTTGAAAAAAGCATGGTTGTTAATTAATCATGCTTTTCTCATTTGTGTATATTGAAAATTAATAAAAATAAAAACCTGTAAAATAA
>CAYPKQ010000136.1:0-6910 GCA_964411355.1 uncultured Lachnospiraceae bacterium | reverse complement strand
GTCGCCGTCCCCTACAGATTTGCGTTTTATAAACGCACCGCTAAATTACTGTTTATCAGCAACGGGGAGATCTGTCGCCCAAGTCATATAGGCCGGTTCTTTGTGTTTATTTAAAAGCTCTTTCCGGCATCCGCATTCATAGGTGAATAAACGGGCATCTCCGAAAACTCCGTGCTTTGAGAGTTTTCGGAGATGCCCTATTAATTAATGGCACATATATCTTGGCGTACAATCAAGCCTTTTCGTAATGCCCTACTTTAGAACTCGGATCTATCTCAATTTCCTCGCTATACTGCACCTCATCGATATCGCAGCCTTTACCTATCGCCACTATCCTGCCGATGACCCTTTTGGCTATTACATTTTCTATTGCAATAATATCTCCCTCAATATCCTCTGCCACCCTCAAGCCATTTTTGGGTACAATTTCCGAAAACAAAGGAAGGCGCATTATTCCTTTGCCGCTTTTGTGATCCGAATATATCCGTATCTCGCTGCCGCCTATGCTCTCGGCAGTTGAGCTGCTCGAGGATATTTCAATATCTATCCTTTCGGCATTGAGAAGACCGCCGCACTTTATCATTCCGGAAATTTTGATCTCTTCGCCCTCTATGCCGCCGCCCGTGCTTATAATGCCGCTGCATTTTAATGAAGAGCATTTTACATCACTCTCAAATCCCGCACTGCCGCTGATCTTTATTTCATTTTCCGCATTGCATTCTCCTTCGCTTTTAAAAGAACCGCTTATGGCGATATTCTGCGCCTCAGTCCTTCCATCAACCTTCATTGATCCCGAAACCTTCAGTTCCTCACGGCAAACAAGATCTCCCTCTACCTTTGCCGCCCCCGAGCATTTAAAGGCCGTGCAACGAAGATTTCCTTCGATCTTTCCGCTTCCGCTGACTTTGATCTCCTCATTATAGTCACCGCCGCAAAGCTTTCCGCTTCCCGATATATTCATATTTGATCTCCTTTCATTTCGTCCAAAAATTCTTTAATTTTTTCTGTTATATCTGATTTTATCCCGTCTTTTCCCAAGAGAAAAATACCTTTTATTTCGCTTATTTTAAAGCTTTTTTCGCCAAACTCTGTGGATAGATACAAAAACTCGTCTTTTTTTTCCTCTCCCGAAAGATTTTTCGCAAGATCGTCAAGAAGGACATCCTCCTTCATGCTTAAGATCGTTTCAACACGCTCGCAAATAAGCCGGTCGGGGAAAAATGTTTCCTGCCCCGTGACGGTTGTTTTTTTTATAAACCATCTATCGGGTATCAAACCCTTTCGCTTCCATCGGTAAAGTGCTCCATAGGATATTCCATATTTTTCAAGAAGCATTTTCTTTGAAATCAAGCTTTCCTGCTCCATGCCATCGCTCCTTTCGTAACATTGTTACGGTTGTATTATAGCATAACATTGTTACGCTGTCAAGAGCTTTTTCAAAAAATACTCTGATACTGTATTTTTTTGCTAAAATATTTGTGTATTTTGATTTTTTATTTAAATAAACTTGACAAAAGGGAGAATATAAGATAAAATGTACCTATATCAATGAAAGGAACCGAAAAAATGAAAAAAATATCAACCTTTTTATGCATCATTCTTGCGCTCGTTATGCTTCTCTGCGCTTGCGGAGGCGGCGAAACAAAAAATGATGACAATAGCGGCAGTGAAAACGGTAAGGTTTCGGTAAGGGAAGTTACAAATCTTGCCGATTATACTATCGTAAGAGCAGATAATGCAAGTCAGAAAATGAAGGATGCCATAACGTCTCTTCGCGGTGTATTTAAAGACAAGCTCGGTACAACAGTACCCGTAAAAACAGACAGCACTGGAACGAACGAATATGAAATTCTCATCGGTGAAACCTCCAGAAAGCCGTCTGCTGCGGCACGAGAGCTTCTCGGCGGCGATTATGATTACATAATCAAGCTTGACGGCAACCATATCGTTATCGTCGGCGGCTCGGAGCAGGCGACCCTTGATGCACTGGGAGTTCTCTCCGAAAGCTTTATTCAGAACGGAAAGCTTTATGCTCCCACCGGTGCCGGACATTCCGTTATCAATGATTACAGCGCAAAGAGCTTTACGATTTGCGGCAAGGATATCTCCGAATATGAGGTATATTATATCGAAAACATGGGTAGCGAACGTGCAAAGGAAAACAGCGAATGGGCAACAGATATCCGTGATTTCATAGGCGAGAAAACAGGCAAGCGCCTCGAGCTTGTTTCAGACCACACTGCAGGTAAGAATTATATAACAGTTGATACCTCTTCCCTTAATTACACAGAGGGGGCAGTTAAGATCGAGGACGGAAATATTACCCTTTACGGCTCATTCCACGCCATCGACTTCGTTATCGACCATTTTAAAAATAATATGGTTGGCGACAGTGCAGAGGTAAAGCTTGAAAATGGCATAACAGAGCTTGACACGGGCGATCTTCCCACGGTATATTCCAAGCAGAATCTTATGGATGTGCTTCAGTACGCTTATGATAATGATGACGTGCTTATCGTCGGTGACGAGATCGGCGGAAGCCGCGACGTTCCTTCAAGATACTTGGAATATTACAAAAACGGCAACGACACGAGACCCGGTACAGGACTTTATCCCGCAATTATGGGCGTTGACATGGGCAGGTGCGGAATGCTTCTTGCTTTCCTTGAGGATCACGAATGGGGAACCATCTCTCAGATAGTTTGCGAAAGCATAGATTATGCCGCAAAGGGCGGTATAGTTACATACGCCTGCCATTTCCGTAACCCCACTCTCTCCCAGACCGCAGAATGGCAGTCCGACAGAGGAAATATTGGCGGTGAGCAGGCTTGGCGTGACCTTATAACTCCCGGCACAGAGATAAACACCAACATGATGTTTGAGCTTGAAAGAGTTGCAAAGGTTCTCAAGGCATTTGACGATGCGGGCGTTCCGATAATCTGGAGACCTATGCATGAGATGAACGGCGCATGGTTCTGGTGGACACCCTATCAGGAATACAGCGTTCTCGATGCTAAATACTATGTTGATTTCTGGAGATACATCTACGATTACTTTACAAACGATTGGGGACTTGACAACCTCATCTGGCACTATTCTCCTTCAACTAATATTTCAAAGGCTGACACCATGTATTTCTATCCCGGTGATGAATATTGCGATATTCTCGGAGTTGACTGGTACACAGACGGCTCGGGAGTTACAAATGATTTTGTTGAAAAGGTTTACAAACCTCTCATGGAAACAGGCAAGATAGTAAATCTTGCGGAGATCGGTATAGGTGAAGCACTTGTAGCCGAGGATTATAGAGATCAAGAGAGCCTTTACAGTGCTCATGATTTCTTCAGAACCACCATCGAAGCAATGCGAGCAGAGGGACTGAAGGCGGCGTTCTTTGCAACCTACACAAGCTATCATACCCTTGCATATCTCCCGGGCGGAGATGAAGTCATGGCATCCGAATTTGTTATAGACCTTTCGGAAATGCCCGCACTCTTTGAAAAGGTGACCGGATTTAAGGTCGGTCAATAAAGAATATCATCTGTTGTGATCGGAGGAAAGAAAAATGACAGAGAAGAAAATTACACTTGGCGGTTTCGCCCTTGAAGGCGGTGTTAAGGTCATCGCAAATGGCGCAAACAGAGAATGGGGAATCAAATTCTGCCGCACAGTTGCAAGGCTCACGGGTAACTATGTTGAGTTTGCTGAGGGGGAGCAGCTTTACGGCGGAAACGTATTTTTTGACGCTACCTGCACAATGTATTCAAAGGGAAGCGTTAAGGTGGAGCGCGGAAATCTCTTTTTCTATGGCTCCTACCATTCAATGCCTATCATAATAGAAAAGTATCTCGAAAAGGTGCTTCTCGCTGAAGGGGAGGAGATTGAAATCAACCTTTCCGAGGAATATGACCTTTGCGACACACCAAAGCTCTATACAAAGGAAGAGCTTATGAAGGTGCTGGAATATGTTTACGAAACAAACGACCTTGTTATCATCGGTGATGAGGTCAATAACAACCGCAGTGTGCCAACATCAATGCTTATTCCATATGCAAAGGCTGCCGGCGGCGAATATCCCGCTATTATGGGTATGGATCTTGGCAGATGCGGTCTGCGTCTTCCCACTCTTCCCGATAAAGAGAAACACATTATCAGCCGTTGGGTTTGCGAGATAGTTGATTATGTTGGCAAGGGCGGTATCATAACCTTTGGTTCTCATTTCACAAATCCCCATAAGGACTATGAGAGAAGTGCGGCATCCGGAAACCAGGATAGAGGATATCTTGGCGGCGAGGATGCTTGGCGTGATCTTATGACAGAGGGAACAGAAATAAACAAGCCCTTCAAGCGAGAGCTTACACTTGACGCTGACTTCCTCGCTGCACTCCGTGACAACGGTGTTCCGGTAGTTTGGAGACCTCTCCATGAGCATAACGGAGGTTGGTTCTGGTTCAGCCCCATTCAGGGTGAAGAATTCGGCGTTGTGAAGAATGCTATTCCCGATCTCTGGAAATACATCTATAAATATTTCAATGACGAGCGCGGACTTGACAATCTTCTCTGGGAATACAGCCCCAACAATGCAAATAATGTTTCAAGACCCGAAACCGACGTGCTTTACAGCTACCCCGGTGATGAATATGTTGACCTTGTCGGTCTTGACTGGTACACAGGCGGCGGCTATGAGGTTGCAGGCGAAGGAAAATCCTATGAAAAGCTCATGACCCTCGGAAAGGTAACAAGCCTTTGCGAATTCGGTCAGGGCGGAAGTCTCCAGGCTGCAACACCGCAGGCACAGGAAAAGCTATTTGATTGCCGCAGCTTTGAGCAGATCCTTGACAGAATGTACGCAGACGGATATAAGGTAGCTTACGTTATGAGCTATGCAGGTAAGACCAGCTTCTATTGGTGGCCTCACCTTGACGAGCTTGCGGCATCTGATAGAGTTGTTGCTCTTTCGGATATGCCCGCACTTTTCGAGAAGATAAGAAACAATAAGTAATAAATAACCTCGGGCTGAAACAAGAACTCTTGTTTCAGCCTCGCTTTTTCTTGTTTTATGAAAGAGCATATATTCCCCCAATAAACAGTAATTTAGCGAACTGTAGAATACCGATTAAAAAATGAGCTGATCTGTAGGGGACGGCGACTACAACGTCCCTTTTATTATTTGAAAATCACGATTATTTTACGTCTTTTGAGGGACGTCGTGGTCGCCGTCCCCTACAAAAATTCGTTATCGCCTGTTCGATAAATTACTGTTTGAAATAGGCTTTCACAATGCGTAAAATCAACCATAGGTAGATATTTTTGCGAACAAATATGTTAAATTGCTTATAAACATGCACGAAAATCCCCTGTTTTTTGATTTTTTTGAAGAAAATTTAACAAAGCCCTTGACATACAGGCAAAAGAGGGGTAAAATAGTAGCAAGTTTTCATTTAAATACCTATTATAATAATGAAAAATTTTTAATTGCCGCTATGCGGCGTGGAGGTAAATATGAATCGCGTTTACAATTTCTCTGCGGGGCCTTCTATGCTCCCGCTTCCCGTTCTCGAAAAGGCTGCTGCTGAGCTCGTTTGCTATGGCGAGTCCGGTATGTCCGTTATGGAGATGAGCCACCGCTCCCCCGACTATGAGGTAATTATTGCCGATGCGGAAAAGATGCTTCGTGAACTTATGCAGATCCCCGATAACTATAAGGTTCTCTTCCTTCAGGGCGGTGCTTCAACTCAGTTTGCGGCTGTTCCTATGAATCTCATTAAGAGAACAGGCAAGGCTGACTATATCGTTTCCGGTCAGTTCTCCGGCAAGGCTTATAAGGAAGCTCAGAAGCTTGGCTACGACGTTAAGTGCGTTGCTACAACAAAGGATGATAATTTCGACCATGTTCCCACAGTAAAGAAGGAAGATTTCAGAGAAGATGCGGCTTATGTTCACATTTGCTATAATAACACGATCTACGGAACAAAGTACGGCTATATTCCGGACACAGGCGATATTCCTCTTGTTGCAGATATGTCCTCCTGCATCATTTCCGAGCCCGTTGACGTAAGCAAGTTCGGCGTTATCTACGCAGGCGCTCAGAAGAACATGGCACCCGCAGGTCTTACTCTCGTTATCGTTCGCGAGGACCTTCTCGACTATGCAGAGGAAGATATGCCCACAATGCTTGAGTGGAAAACTATGGCTGAGAATGACTCTATGTATAATACTCCTCCTTGCTATACAATTTATATGGCAAAGCTCGTTTATGAGTGGATTCTCGGTCTCGGCGGTCTTGACGTTATGAAGGAAATGAATGTTAAGAAGGCTGCTTATCTCTATGACTACCTTGATAGCCAGGATTACTATGTTGCTCCCGTTAAGAAGGACAGCCGTTCTATGATGAATGTTACCTTCGTTACAGGAGATGCAGATCTTGATAAGAAGTTTGCATCCGAGGCTGCAAAGGCAGGTCTTAAGAACCTTAAGGGTCACAGAAGCGTTGGCGGTATGCGTGCTTCCATCTATAATGCAATGCCTTATGAGGGCGTTGTGGCACTTGTTGACTTTATGAAGGAATTTGCAAGGAATAACCCCAAGGGTTAATTTACGAGGTATTTTAAAATGAAAAATATTCAGCTTCTCAATAAAATTGCTAAGGTCGGCACAGACGTGCTTGACAAAAATGAATATAATGTTGGTGCAGATGTGCAGAATCCCGATGCTATCATGGTTCGTTCTGCCGCTATGCACGATATGGAGTTCGGCAAAGAGCTTCGCGCTATTGCTCGTTGCGGTGCGGGTGTAAATAATATTCCCGTTGACCGTTGCTCCGAAGAAGGAATCGTTGTTTTCAACACTCCCGGTGCTAATGCAAACGGCGTTAAGGAGCTTGCAATTGCGGCTATCCTTCTTGCAGCTC
>CAYPKQ010000135.1:0-7020 GCA_964411355.1 uncultured Lachnospiraceae bacterium | reverse complement strand
CTTCTGACGCAAGGCTCTTCATAACGTCAAGCACCTCACCGACCATTTCGGGGTCAAGTGCAGAGGTAGGCTCATCAAAGAGCATGAATTCAGGCTTCATCATGAGTGCTCTTACGATTGCTATTCTCTGCTTCTGTCCGCCCGAAAGCTGGTTAGGATAAGCATCTGCCTTTTCATCAAGTCCAACTCTTTTGAGGAGTCTATGTCCCTCTGCTTCAGCATCTGCTTTTGACATTTTTAAAAGCTTCATAGGAGCGATAGTTATGTTTTTCATAACTGTCATATGAGGAAACAGATTAAACTGCTGAAATACCATTCCTATTTTTTGACGAAGCTTATTTATATCACATTTCTTATCTGTAATTTTCGTACCGTCAAAGAAAATCTCGCCCCCCGTCGGTTCTTCAAGGAGATTCAAGCAGCGCAGAAGAGTTGATTTTCCGCCGCCCGAAGGACCGATTATGCAAACGACTTCTCCTTTATATATCGTAAGGTCAACATTCTCGAGAACAGTAAGGCTGCCGAAGGCTTTTGTAAGATTTTTGACTTCTATTATTGTTTTACTTTTATCTATCACCTTTTTGCAACCTCTTTTCAAGTAAACTAACAAGATATGTAAGTCCCAGAACCACAACGAGATATATAAGTGCCACAGCGATAAGTGGCATGAAATTACTGTATGTTATTGAACGAATTGTAATGCCTCCCTTTGTAAGATCGCCGACACCTATATAGAAAGCGACAGAGGATTCTTTCAGAAGTGTAATAAACTCGTTTGCAAGAGCCGGAAGAACGGCTTTGAATGCCTGGGGAATTACAATCTGATACATTGTTTGCCAATATGTAAAGCCAAGACTTCTGCCGGCTTCTGTCTGACCGTTATCAACCGACATAATACCGCCTCGGACAATTTCCGCAACATAAGCGCCTGAATTGAGACCGAAGCAAAGAACGGCTGAGCCAAACTTGTCAATGGCAAAAAATGCGACTATCTTTGAAAATATTATATTTCCGCCCTCTGCAAGTACTGCGGAATAATTCAGCATAACCTGACGAAGGGGCAGAAGCATTACGAAATAGATGATGAGAAGCTGCACCATAACGGGAGTCCCGCGGATTATCGAAACATAAATACGGCATATGGAATCAAGAATCTTTGCCTTGCCTGTCTTGCTGTATGTAACTCTGATTATTGCAACAAGAAAACCGATGACGATACCTATTATCAGCGCAAAAAATGTTATTCTAAGGGTTGTCCAAAGGCCATTTGCAAGGTGCTTCCAATTGGAATTGTTTATAAAGTTACGGTGAAATTCATCCTTAATATCAGCCCACCAATTGGTGATATAGGTTCCTGTATTTGGCTCAGTTCCGTCATAATTCGTAAGGGCAAAGCAATCGGAAATGCCTGTACGCAGTGTATTGAGATTGGTGATATCAACAATCTCATCATTATAAACGATTTCTTTTGTATCATTGATCAGCTTCAGAGCATCGAGAACACCGCCTAAGCAGGTATTGACGGTTTCGTATGAAAGATACATCTTCATAGTACCGTCATTCAATTGATAAATGATTATTTCACAGCCTCCACTGATCGTTTCGGCTGCATCATATGCTTCTTTAATAATCGGAGCTGCGATTTTCATGCGGATATTGGTTCCGCTGGTCTTTGTTCCGCTTGACTCTCTTTCAAGATAATACGAATAAACCTCCGAAAAGAGTTCGTTTTTCTTTTCTTCGATAATTGCACCGATATTTTTTGTTTCGTAGGTGCAATCAAGGACAAATTTTCTGTCACCTGCATTGCTTATTGAATTAACCTTGACATTTGAACCGTCAACAATGATAGTAGCAACCTTAGGAAGAACCGAGATGTTTGTATTAACAATTTCTTGCGCCTCTCCGATCGAGAGATCACGTTCGGGTTTAACACCTATATTGTCAATTATAAGCATCGCAGCCACAAGTACTGCTATTACCAATACCGATATAAGCAATTTTAACCATTTACTCATTGGCTTTTTATTTTTTATTTCACTCATTAAAATTCTCCGTTACAGAGCAAAAAGGAATGATTACTCATTCCTTTTTGCCCCCACAATTTTTATTGGCAAATAATTATTTGATGTACTTAGCTACGATGCCGTCGATAGTGCCGTCTGCGGTGAGCTCAAGAATAGCAGCGTCGATCTGAGCGAGAAGCTCGGAATTGCCCTTCTTTACGCAGATTGCATAATCCTCGTCAGCATAAGCTGTTTCGAGAATTGTAAGCCCTTCGTTTGCTTCAACATAAGCCTTTGCGGGCTCATTATCGATGATCACGCAGTCAACATCGCCGCCTGCAAGCGCAAGAACAGCCTCGTTACCTGTTGCGTACTGAGTAACTCTCTCTGAACCGAAATCGCCGGATGCATAGGAATCACCTGTTGTGCCCAGCTGAACGCCAACCTTATATGCAGCTCCCTCTGCGAAGAGATCCTCTACAGTTGTGATGGGAGAACCGTCCTTAACGATAATTACCTGAACTCCGTTAGCATAGCTGCTGGAGAAGTCAACTTCAAGAAGTCTATCCTCGGTGATTGTCATGCCTGCCATACCGAAATCAACGGATCCGGACTGAACAGCGGTGATGATGGAGCTGAATTCCATATCCTCAATAACAAGAGTTTTGCCGAGCTTTGCTGCAATTGCAGCAGCGATCTCAGCGTCGATACCGACAATGGTTTCGCCCTCATAGAATTCGTAGGGAGGGAATGCAGCATTTGTAGCCATAACGATCGTGTCTGTTGCTTCGCCTTCAGCAGCAGTATCTGCAACGGACTCGCCTGCGGTATCTGCAACAGAATCTGCGTCTGTGTCTGCAGATGTGTCATTTGCGTCAGAAGAGCCGCTTCCGCAAGAAACGAAAGCAAAGAGCATCATGACCGCAAGAACAACAGAAAGAATTTTTGTGATTTTCATTTTAGTTTCCTCCATTAAAATTAATTGTGTATTCTTAATGCCTGTTAGATTATACCGCATATTTATGCATTTGTCAAGTGAATTTCAAGTTTTTTATCGATTTTGAAGTTAAATGTTTAAAAATGCGTGTAAATTTATGGCAAAACATCGCACGAGCCATGCTAAATGACAGAAAAGCATAAAACCTATAAATCTGTTAATTTTGTAATATTCCTTTGCGGTCAAAAGACAGAATAAAGCTATTATGACTATGTCCACAAGTGCTATAAAAACTGCTCCCGCCCGAAAGAAAAGCGGATACCATACCACATTAAAAATCATCATGCAAACAAACCATAGTGATCCTTTGAATTTATATATGTCCTTCCCTGCTTTTTTGCTTCCCAATATAAATCCGAAGGAAAAACCAAGAACGATATACCAAAAAGTCCATATAAGTGAAAATATCCAAGTTCGGGGAATCTGATTTTTAAGCCCCGTTAATCTGAGCATATAAATAGGATTTCCCGAAAGGACTCTCGACAGTATTCCGAAAAATAATACTATTGTTATCGATGCAATAATCACTCTGCCGTCAGCTCTCGACTTTTTGCAGCTGGACAGTATCTGTTTTTTTAAGCTTTTCATAAAAAATCACCCCATAAGATTCTATGAGGTGATTTTCTATTTTAAAACTAATTATTATTGCTTCTGCCCGATGCTGTGATCTCTCCTCGCTTGAAAGCATCGAAATCGAAATGCTTCCAACAGAACTGATTATATTGAGTTTCAACATCTGAAGAACCGACATAGATACCGGAGGGAATCGTGTTTATAAAGAACGGGTCTCCCCACCATCCGCCCGGCTCTGTAGTTTCGGGAAGATTTCTGTAAACATACTGTGCATCGGTAATTGTGACCTGCCTTGGGAAGCTTCTGTCATTTACCTCGATAAGACCAACCCGTGTAATGCTATCCGCAGGACAGCAAGCGCTTGCAACAGCACCGGATGCTGTACAGTAATCAACCATAACATGGGTAGTACAGTAGGAATTTGGCTGCGTACCTATTGCAAAATACCCGGTCTCGCCTCTGTTTCCTCTTGGATCCGCTCTGCAAGCATCTGTCATAAGAAGTCCGGAATCTTTACAGTAAGTAGCTTTTATAACTGTGCTTGGCATCTCAAATTCCTTCAGCGGTTCTCCGCCGTTTGCGGCATCATCTATATATCCCTGATGCAATTTTGTCATAACGGTATCCCAAAGTGAAACGCAAGGATTGCTCGTAAGGCTTGAGAGCGATTTAGGATATTCATAGCCATACCAAACTCCGCCGATATAATATGGTGTATATCCGATGAACCATCTGTCATAGTCATCGCTTGTAGTACCGGTTTTTCCGGCACAGTTGACGGTTTTACGAAGCGTTACAGCCTTAGCAGTACCGTTATTTACTACATTTGAGAGCATTTTTGTCATGATTGCGGCATTTTCTTCGCTCATAACTATATTGCCCGGGTCTTCATTTGAAAGAAGTACCTCACCATCGGCAGTAGTTACCTTGAGATAGGAATGTGCCGAATTGAAAACGCCTGCGTTGGCGAATGCAGTATATGCTGCAGTAATTTCTCGGACGGTAACACCGTATGTGAACTGTCCGAGAGCGAGGGGTGCAGGTGCAATATCTGAAAGTATCTGTCCGTTTGAAAGCTCAACAAGCTCAAGAAGGCTATTCATTCCCAGCTTATTGCGGCAAAATTCAAAAGCGGTCTGAAGCCCTACATCTTCAAGAACTTTTACTGCAATTGTATTTACCGAACGCTCTATTGCGCTGTTTATATTTGTAAGACCACCATATACATCCGGGAGATTATGAGGCCATGGTGAAGAATTATCTTCTCTGAAATTCACCGGTGTGTCATCATATACGGTTGCATAGGTGATAAGTCCATTTTCGAGTGCAGGACCGTAAACCGAAACAGGCTTTATTGATGAACCGGCGGGTCGAACCGTGTCGGTTGCGAAATTCTGAACTCTGTTTCCTTTTTTCTCGCCCTTTGCTCCCGCAACTCCGAGAATATCACCGGTCGAAGGATCGATAATTATCATTGAAGACTGGGCGGGCATGCCGCTTGTGTGCTCGGGGAAATATTCGTCGCTCAAATAGACTTCGTCAAGTACATTCTGAACGCTCGGATCCATGCAGGTATAGATTTTCAGACCGCCCGAATAAACCAAAAGGTTCGCCGCCTGATAGGTATATCCCTTTGCAACTAGGGCATCTATAACGTCATTTATGACCATATCGGTATACCAGGAATTGATATTTGTACTTCCCTTATCAGCTGTTGTCAGATTGAAAACAGGCTCTTCGTCATACAGTTCATTCATGGTCTCTTTGCTTATGAGACCTTCTTCGCTCATTTTCCAAAGAATAGTTTGGCGGCGTTCTTTATTATGCTCGGGGAATCTTAAGGGATTATAATACGAAGGATTGTTGGTGATTGCGGCGATACATGCACATTCCAGAAGCGTCAGCTCGCTGACATCTTTGCCGAAATAGGTATTAGCCGCAGCCTGGACACCGTAACAGTTTTGGGAAAGGTTGATTACATTGAGGTAAAGAGTCAGGATATCTTCCTTGGATTTTTTACTTTCAAGATCAAGTGCCCAGAAAATCTCCTGGATCTTTCGCTGGATTTTATAATCATCCTCACCGGTTATGTTTTTTATTAGCTGCTGAGTGATAGTCGAAGCACCGAATTTATCCTTTATCGGGAAAATAAAGTTGACACCCGCACCAACAGTTCTGTACCAGTCAACGCCCTTATGATCCCAAAAGCGTTCATCCTCGATTGCGACGAAGGCGTTTATAAGATCCTTTGGTATCTGTGAATAAGGTACAAAAATACTGTTGGAACCGCCGTAAAGACGAGCATCCTCAATTTCGATAGCTTCGCCTATTCTGTTAGCCCTGTCTGTGAAGTCATAATAATAGAGCTTTGTGGTGGTGTTGGTGGTATTAAGCTCAAATTTCGTTTCATCAACTTCAATGTCAATATAATTTTTTACGTAGATCGCAAAGGTGCTTCCGACAATTATTGCGGTTATAATACCTACAAGCATGACTGTGAGAAAAGAATTCAGAAGAAATATAAGAATTCTTAAAGGTAAGCTTCTTTTCTTTCTTGACTTTGCGTTTTTATCCTTGTTTTTCAAGTTCTTTCTCCTTTCAAAGAGCGTATGAAAGCAAATATATGGTAATATTATACACCATTTTTTTGAATATATTATGAATTCACGGTAATAATAAAATCAACAAGAAAAATTTTTTTGCACATTCAGGAGTACAAGCATGAAAAAAATCATTTTTTACGCAATCACGGCACTCAGCGTGTTTTTGGCATTTTTCTCAATTTCCTTTTCTCTTGACAATACCATAAAATACAACCGCCTCAGCGCAAGCTCCTCAAACCAGATATCTGATATAAAAACCAGGCTCATGAGACTTGAGGATGAAAATGCTTGCTTTGTTGTGCTTATGGAAAATAACGGTGTCATTGGTATTTACGACAGAGACAGAAGGTATCTCCTGGGCACGATCAATGTCGATGTTAAAACTCTCCCCGAAGCCGACAGAAAAAGATTGCTTGACGGGATAGAGGTGAAGGATTCGGCAAAATTTATTTCACTTTTCGAGGATTATACAAGTTAAATATGTGGGGTTGCAGATATTGCAACCCCATAATTTTATGTATCCGCAAGCATTTTTTCAAAAAGCTGAATTTTTGTCTGAGAAATTTCGTAAGCACCTTTGAAATCTTCTGTTTCCTTACAGCATTTTTCAAGATCGTCAAGTGCAAAGCATATTATTGGTTTAGGCAGGCTGTTATCGTCACAAATTTGAGATAAAAGACCGATAGCGGCTTCATAATTTTCATTTTTAATCAATTCATTTGCCGCCAGAGCGTGATGATAATTGATATTATCCCATTTTTCGTCTTTGAAGGACGAATTTATTCCTCCAAGATTCTCTGTGAATTTACAAATATCACACTGGCAGCAGAAGGTACTTTCG
>CAYPKQ010000134.1:0-7048 GCA_964411355.1 uncultured Lachnospiraceae bacterium | reverse complement strand
CCCACGCGACCAGCTTGGAAGGCTGGAATTCTACCATTGA
This sequence comes from uncultured Lachnospiraceae bacterium, assembly GCA_964411355.1. Classification (GTDB taxonomy): domain Bacteria; phylum Bacillota; class Clostridia; order Oscillospirales; family CAG-272; genus SIG710. The sequence goes on along the minus strand of CAYPKQ010000134.1, from coordinate 7,008 downwards.
ACTACACCCGCATATATGCGTTCCTCAAAACTGCCCTAATATCATACCACAATTGTTCCCATTTGTCAAGAGGATTTTTCAAAAAAAATTAAAACTTTTATTTTTTATCATTTTTTAATAGGATTCTATGTGAAAAATGAGCTTTTTTTATGAAAAATCCGCTGTTTTTTAAAAGGGCTTCGGTTGGATTGCAGTTTTAGATATCTTCGCAGATTCATATTTTGAATTTTCGTTGCAAATAATTAACTCTTGACAAAAATACTATTTTGTGTAATAATATAAATATCGGCAGAGACCGAAATTTATCATTATGAGAAACGGAGAAAATTTTATGTTTACAAAAATGACAAAAAAGAGAACATTTACGGTTTTGCTTGCGCTCATTCTTGCGCTTTCCGCAACGCTTGTTTCTTGCGGTGAAAAAAAGATAGAAGACCCGGCTGAGCTTTTTGAATATGCAGAAATGAAAGCACTGGACGAAGGTCTTGCCTCTTTCACAAAAGCATATGATGAGTATCTTGAAAATGTTACCTCTCCAAAGGCAGCAGGCACTGCTGCAAGCATGGATATAGAGCTTTCCGAGGATGCGCTGGGTATGATCGGACTTTTTGCAGACATGGATCTTTCATGGCTCTCCAAAATCAGCATTGCAGGTGAAACATATGTAGATGAAAGTCTAACGAGCAGTAATTTCTCTCTGCTTCTGGGCGATAGCAGACTTGCCGATATTCAAATGCTGATAGACAGAAATGATGCGAGCATCTATTTTGCAATTCCCGAGGCGCTAAGTAAGACATTGAAGCTTCAAGGGGATGCTTCTATAATGTCTTTTGATTTTTTGAAGAATCTTCCAAAGGGAGATGCACTTGGTGCACTCGTTAAGAAATATGTAGAGATATTCGTTTCGGGCATCGAAAAGGTTGAAAAGAGTGAAGGAACTCTTACCGCAAACGGTATCAGCGAAAATTGCACAGTTGTAAAGGCAATTCTTACAGAGGTCGATGCAGCTAACGTCTTAAAGCAGACGATAGAGACAGCAAAGACAGATGCAGAGCTTAAGGATCTTATTGTCGGAATAGGCGATGCCCTGGTTCAGATTCCGGACAGCGGTATTGCAAGCGGCGAAGAGCTTTATAACAGCTTTATTGAAGCTCTTGACGGTTCGATGTCAGATATAAATGACAGCGAATCCGAACGCAGCGACGAACTTGAAGCACTTATCTTCACAGACTACATAAACAGCAAGAATGAGATCATCGGAAGAGCACTTTCAAATGACACAGGCGAGTTTATTTTCTACGGCACAGCTGAGGTGGATGGCAGTTTTGGATTTGAGCTTAAGGTTGAAGAAGAGACCGTGCTTCGCGGAGAGGGCAAGAGCGGCAAAACGATAAACGGAACCTTTATTATAGGCGACGGAGTGAACGATTATGCCGAGATAACTTTGAAGGAGATCAAAGAGGATCTTTCAAAGGGAGCTGTTGATGTAAAAATTCTCGAAATGCCCGATATTGAAGGTGCTGATATGCTTGCAGGCTTCCTTGAGGTATATACACTGCGTGTAAGCTTCGATGTTTCCGAAACAAAGTCGGATATCAGACTTTCCGTTATGAATGGAGAGGAAGAATTTGCTTCAATCAATATTTCAGGTGAGACGAAGAAGGTAGAAAAGCACTCAATTTCCACAGAGGACGCAATAATTATTGATGAAAATCCGGATTCTTCTGCACTTATGGACGCACTCGACCTCTCTGCTCTTATTGAAAATTTGAAAAATTCTCCCATTCCTTCGGAGATAGTAAGCATTCTTGAGCTTTATCTTGCAATGGCAACTTAAAAATAGAAATTCCGAGGCATCGGCAGGCGATCTTGCCTGCCGACGCCTCTTTTGGGAGCTTTTATGGAAATTAAAATTGATAATATTAGAAAAAAATACGGTAAAAAGGTCGTGCTTGATGGGGTGACATTTTCTGCCGCCGGCGGTGAATGTATCGGTATTGTGGGAGCTAACGGATGCGGAAAATCCACTCTCCTTTCTATTCTTGCGGGGGTGCAGAGGGCAGACGGAGGAAGCTTTTTATGCGACGATGTAGATCTTTTTTCGGCAAAGGACAAAAGGAATAAGCTTGTTGGTTATGTTCCCCAGGGAACTCCCCTTCTTTCAGAGCTTACGGCACTTGATAATCTAAGGCTTTGGTATGATAAAAAGTCGCTTGAAGCCTCTCTTGATAACGGAATGCTTAAAACGCTTGGGATAGATTCTTTTTTGAAAACTCCCGTTTATAAGATGTCGGGAGGTATGAAAAAACGGCTTTCCATTGGATGCGGCGTTGCAAATTCACCCGATATTCTTATCCTTGATGAGCCAACTGCGGCTCTTGACCTTATCTGCAAGGAGCAGATAAGCGAATTTATTATTGAGCATAAAAATCGGGGCGGAGCAGTTCTCCTTACAACTCATGATGAAGGTGAGCTTAAAATGTGCGACAAAATATATGTGATAAAGGTCGGAAAGGCGATAGAGAGCCGGTATAACGGAAGCGCAAAACCCCTTTTGGAGATATTCTGATGCGTAAAACAGCTTATTTTGCTTTGCTTTTTAAAAAGTTTGCACGGGCATTGCCGGCTCTTTTGGCAATTTCTATGGTGCTTCTTGTTTGCGCGGCTTTTGGTGTTTCGTTCTATCAAAGGAGCGAAAATGAGAAAAATACAAAAATTGAGATAGCTATTGTTGGCGATCCCGAGGATTCCTACCTTTCCATCGGTATGGCGGCACTTAAAAATTTTGATTCCTCCCGTTTCGCCATAAGTATACTTATGATGGATGCGGAAGAAGCCGAAAGGGCACTTCTTGAGGGGGATTTAACTGCGTATATCGTAGTTCCCGAAAATTTTGTTATCAATGCCTTTTACGGTGATGTGGGAAAACTGAAATATATCACAAAGCATGGCTCTGCCATGATGGGGGACTTCATAAAGGAAGAGGTACTTGATGTGATATCCGTCATTTTGGTGGAATCACAGCGGGGAGTATATGCTTCGGGAGAGCTTGCAGAGAATCTTATTCCCGGAAGAAAATACGGAGAGGTGACCGACCTTGCGGCACTTGAATATGTAAATCTGATATTGGCAAGAAACAAGATCTTTGAGACAGAGATCATAGAAAATGTTGACGGAATCGGGATGATACCTTCGATATTCTGCGGAGCAGTGATTTTTGTTCTGATGCTTTTCGGAATAGGAGCATCCAAAATGCTTTCGGGGAGAGACGATTCTCTATCCATGCTGCTTCGTACGAGAGGACTTGGATTTTTCAGACAGGTGACAAGCGAATATTTGGCACTTTTCACCGTTTTGTCTGTGGCGGTTGCCATAATGCTTGGGGGAGTTTTCCTTTTTTCGAGAGATGATATCTCCGCATTTATCGGTTATGAGCTCGGGATCGATTTCTTTGCTTCGGTATTTATTTCTCTCTCAGTTTTTGCTGCATTTTTGTTACTTATTTTCGAGCTGACAGACGGAATAATGGCAGGGGCTCTTGTGCATTTTTTCGCTTCGCTGTTCCTTTGCTATCTTTCCGGGTGTCTCTATCCCATAAGCTTTTTTCCGACTGTTCTGCAAAAGATTTCGCCATATATGCCCACGGGATGCGCAAGAGCACTGCTTATAAATTCACTTACGGGAGATAGTATAAAACCTGATTTGTTTATTCTTGCTTTTTATCTTATCCTTTTTATTGCTATGTGTACCGTTGTCAGATGCCGCAGAATTGCTAAAGGAGGCAAGGGAGAATGAGTCTTAAAAGATTTTTTGTTTGGATTTCGGTCTTTCATAAAAGATTCTTCCTAAAAAAAGGCTTTATAGCTCTTTTGGTACTTATTCCTCTGGCTGGGGCAACCCTCGGTATCGTTGCCGGTATGGACAGCGGAGTTTTGACTGTGTATCTTGCCGCAAGAGATGAGGATGAGATCAGCTCCCAAATAATAAATGAGCTTTCCGCGGAGAATGGAATAATGCGTTTTGTGGTGTCTGATGAGGAAGAAGCCGCAAGTGCCGTAAAATACGGAAAAGCTGACGCCGCATGGATATTTGAAGCGGATCTGAGCGATAAAATAAAGCTTTTTGCTGAGAAGCCAAGCACCAAAAATCATCTTGTGGATATTTTCCAGCGAGAAGAGAATATTTCTGCAATGCTTATGCGTGAAAAGCTTTGCGGTGTGCTCTTTCCCTACATCGGACATGAGCTTTACACGTGTTTCGTTGAGAAAGAGCTTTCAAAAGATATAAGCCAAGATGTTATGGAAGAGTATTATGCTTCGATCATGCCAAAGGGAAGCGAGCTTTTTGACCTTTCGGAAAATACCGAGATGAAGAACAGCTCAAAGTACCTTTCTGCACCCCTCAGAGGACTGCTTTCAGTATTATGCGTTCTTGGCGGAATGACAGTTTCCATGTTTTGGATGAGGGACAGAGAAAAAGGATTATTTTTCTCGCTCTCCGGGGCAAAGCTTCAATTCTTTTCCTTTGCATATCACTTTGTTGCAGTTTTTGACCTTTGCCTTATAATGGCGGCTTCATTATATGTATCCGGAAGAGGCGGCGATCTTTTGTACGAGCTTGTTTCGGCATTATTATTTGCGATATCTGTGTCACTTTTTTGCATGATAATTTCATCTCTTGCGAAAAAAATAAGTGTACTTGTGGCACTCGCACCGCTTCTGTCTATTGCGATGCTCATTATTTGCCCGGTATTCTTTACAGTCAAGCCGCTTGAAGTGTTCGCACGTCTGTTCCCGCCTTATTATTATCTTTCGGGAGCGAATTTTTATGAAATTCTTTTCTATATTCTCTGTGAGACGGTGTTGCTTCTGCCCCTTGCGTGGCTTTCTGTGAAAAAACATTATTGACTTTGCCTCGCATAAGGTGTATAATAAATCTACTAAATGTTAAAAGAGGTTGCAAATGGAAAAATTGCAGTTTGCCGAAAGAATAAGAAAATTCAGAATATCAAGAGGTCTTTCTCAAAAAGAGCTTGGGGAGCGTCTCGGAGTTTCAAACAGAGCTGTTTCAAAATGGGAGAGGGGCGAGGCATACCCCACCGTTGATACACTTGGCGAGATAGCAAAAGTGCTTGGAGTGCTTGTTGATGATCTTATCCCCCGTGAGGAGGAGAACCGAAAGATGCCGGGCGGCGGAATGGAGTCGCTGAAGGAGCTTTACAGAGTAGGCTCAGGACCTTCAAGCTCTCATTCCATGGGACCCGAAAAAGCGGCAACCCTTTTTCGTGCGGAATATCCCGATGCTGATCTTTTTGAGGTCACTCTCTATGGCTCGCTTGCTTTGACCGGTGTTGGTCATAGAACCGATTATGTTATAAAAAGAGCCCTTGATCCTATACCCAATGAGGTAATATTTGATAAGACTACCTCATCGCTTCCTCATCCGAACACAATGCGCCTGCGTGCCATTAAGGATGGAAATGCCATAGACGAATGGACTGTATTTTCCGTTGGCGGCGGTGCGATACACATTGAGGGAAAAAGCGAATATACTCCCGAGAGGATATACAAGCTTGATAAATTCAAGGAGATCGCTGACTATTGCGAGAGCAAGAAGATAAGGCTCTGGGAATATGTTGAGGAAGTTGAGGGAAAGGACATATGGACATATCTTCGTTCCATCTGGAGCGCAATGCTCGGCTCGATCGAGAGCGGACTTCATGTTGACGGTGAGCTTTTCGGCGGTCTTGGAGTTCTTCGCAAAGCAAAATATCTTTATAATCAGAGACATATGGACGAGAGCGCAGAAACGAAGCAAAACAGGCTTGTCTGCTCATATGCATTTGCTGTCAGTGAGCAGAATGCTTCGGGTGGTGTTATAGTGACCGCACCGACCTGCGGTGCAAGTGGCGTTTTGCCTGCAGTTCTTCGGTATATAACAGAGAAAAAACAGCTTGATACAGACACCATCCTTCATGCGCTGGCAACTGCTGGGCTTATCGGAAATCTGATAAAGACAAATGCATCTATCAGCGGTGCGGAGTGTGGATGTCAGGCGGAGATAGGAAGTGCCTGTGCCATGGCGGCGGCAGCCCTTGCAGAGATATGCGAAATGGAGATAGCGCAGATAGAATATGCTGCGGAGGTCGCAATAGAGCACCATTTGGGACTTACCTGCGACCCGATAAAGGGACTTGTGCAGATCCCCTGCATAGAAAGAAATGCGGTTGCGGCAATGCGTGCCATAAATGCGGTGAATCTGGCTAATTTTCTCACCGACACAAGAAAAATATCCTTCGACCTGATTGTTAAGACCATGTATGAGACGGGCAGAGACCTTTCCAAGATATATAGGGAAACGGGCGAGGGCGGTCTTGCCAAATTATACCTTTGAGGTGCGCTTATGGGACTTTTTAAAAAGCTTTTCAAGCCAAAAAATGTTAATAGTAAGAGATTTCGCCTTGAGATGGCGGAAATGATAAGCAAAAAGCTCATAAGATATGTTACCGAGCGTAAGGACGATGTTGAAGAGGTCATCGGAAAAAGCGGGGCATTCAGTATAAGGAATGGCGAATTTATCGTTTTTGCATCCTCCGAGGTGGTTTTCAGAACACCTGTTGAGGATATGCAGGCATGGGAGCTGCTTTCGGGCGATGGTGTTGTCCTTACTGGAATCGACCTTGAGCATGGAAACGTGGAGCGTACCATAACGGTGCATTATGTTTATTATAGGTGACTTGATAAATCTTGTTTATCGGGGGGCAGAAACCGTGATTTGCAGGGGCGATCATCGATCGCCCCTACGGTTCAGTTTTCTACATAAAGCACCATGAATTTGAATATTTCTTATTGACAAAGTTTGATGTTTTTTATTTTATAAAAAATGCAGAAAAATTCAAAAAAACTATTGACAAACCAAAAAAAACATGGTATAATATTTTTGTTGTCCGAAAAATGGGAGCATAGCTCAGTTGGGAGAGCATCTGCCTTACAAGCAGAGGGTCATAGG
>CAYPKQ010000133.1:0-7110 GCA_964411355.1 uncultured Lachnospiraceae bacterium | reverse complement strand
ACGCCCAATCCCCGATACTCGTAACGCTATCGGGGATAGTAACACTTGTAAGACTGCTGCAGTCAGAGAACGCACCATCACCAATACTCGTAACGCTATCTGGTATGGTAACAATTGTAAGATTGCTGCACCAATAGAACGCAGAAGAACCAATACTCGTAACGCCATCTGAAATTTTAACGGTTTCAACACAACTTTTATATGAATCCCACGGAACTTCTTCTGTATATGGGTAATTTGTCATCTCTCCTGTACCTAAAATTTCAAGTAGACCTGTTTCGGTATCAAGGGTAAAGGTGACATTTTCGCCGCAGTCACCCGAATAAACCTCGGCGAAAATGCTTGTGGCAAGCAATATGCCGAGAATTGTCATTGCAAAAATGAGAACGATTTGTTTCAAAGTCTTTTTCATTTGTGATTTCCTCCATTGGTTTAATTCAAAGATATATGAATTGTCATATATGTTTAATTATAGTACATTTCCCTTAATTTGTCAATATATAACGAAAAAATGGATAATAATTTGTTAAATTGAGGAAGATGAATGTAAGGAAATATTAAAAAGGCAGAGCCAATTTGGCTCTGCCGCTAAATTTTATCAGCCTATTTGTGCTGCAAGCAGCTTTTCTGCCTCGGAAAGTGCCGCTTCAACAAGTGAAACATCCTTACCGCCCGCAACTGCTCCGTCGGGACGTCCGCCGCCCTTACCGCCTGTAACGGAAGCAACTCCCATTGCAAGCTTGCCTGCGTGTGCGCCTGCGGAAACCGCTGACTTGCCGCAGCTTACAACGAAATTCAGCTTTCCGTCGGCTACTACTGCGATAACTGCAACGATATCGTCGTTATTTGCACGGAGATCATCACTAAGGCTTCTCGTCGCATCAAGTGCCATGCCGTCAAGACGTGCTGTTACAAGCTTGAGAGAACCAACCGTCTTTGCGTCCTTCATAATATCGGCTGTTTTTGATGCCGCAAGCTTTGCGCTCATTGCGTCAAGCTCCTTCTTCATATCGTGAAGCTCGCTCTGAAGCTGTGCCGCACGCTTTGCAAGGTCGCTTGTTTTCTGAACCTTAAGCTCTTTTGCGGTTTCTGCAATAAGTGCATCCTTGCCCGCAAGAAGTCTGAGAACTCCCTCACCCGTTGTTGCAACTATTCTTCTTACGCCTGCTGCAACGGATGACTCTGAAATTATCTTGAAAAGACCGATCTTGGCAGTATTTGAAACGTGTGTACCGCCGCAAAGCTCGGTTGAAAACTCGCCCATCTTAACGGCTCTTACAACATTTCCGTATTTTTCTCCGAAGAGAGCCATAGCGCCCATTGCCTTTGCTCCTTCAATATCTGTTTCAACGGTTTCAACATCTGCGCCTGCAAGAATATTGAAATTGACGATAGCTTCAACTCTCTGAAGCTCCTCCTCTGTCATTGCCGCAAAATGAGTGAAGTCAAATCTTGTCTCATTTTCGTCAACATAAGAGCCTGCCTGGGAAACATGGTTTCCGAGAACTGTGCGGAGAGCCGCCTGGAGAAGGTGCGCCGCACTGTGGCTTCTCATAATTGCACTGCGTCTGCTCTCATCAACTCTTGCCCAGACCGAATCGCCGGCCTTAAGAGTACCGCTTCCTTCTGCTATCTTACAAATGTGAATATAAACACCGTCTGTCTTCTTTGTGTCGGTAACCTCGATCATAAGATCGCCTGCAAAAATATGTCCGCTATCGCCAACCTGGCCGCCGCCTTCACCATAGAAGGGAGTCTTATCGAGAACGAGAGAAAATTCGCCCTCATTTACCTCGTCTGCGGTGTTTTCGTCAATAACTATTGCAAGAACCTTGCAGTTCTTTGTCTCTATGCTGCCGTAGCCGGTAAATTCCGTTTTATCAAGCTCGGCAAGAAGATCTTTTGAGGACTCGGACCAGCCGCTGATGTTGCCTCTTGCGGCTCTTGCGCGTGCTCTCTGCTCCTGCATAAGAGCATTGAAGCTGTCATTATCAAGCTTAAGTCCTGCTTCTTCGGCAATTTCACGGGTAAGGTCTATCGGGAATCCAAATGTGTCATAAAGCTTGAATGCATCCTCGCCCGAAATTGTATCCTTGCCATCATTCTTTGCCTTTTCGATAACCTCGGAGAGGATGTTAAGACCCGCATCGACGGTTGCGTCAAATCTTTCCTCTTCAAGAGCGATGACCTTGAGGATATAATCCTTCTTTTCCGAAAGCTCGGGATATGCTCCGCAGCTTTCGCCAATGGAAACAGTAACGGTATCTACAAGGAAGGGATGATTTATACCCAGAAGCTTACCATGGCGGCAAGCGCGTCTGATAATACGGCGGAGAACATATCCTCTGCCCTCGTTTGAGGGTATAACTCCGTCGCTTATCATAAACATGGCACTTCTTGAGTGGTCTGTTACAACGCGGATGGAGATATCATTCTCAGCATCGTCACCGTATTTCTTTCCTGCGATATCGCAGGTCTTGTCGATTACCTTACGGATGGTATCGACCTCGAACATATTGTCAACGCCCTGCATAACGCAAGCGAGACGCTCGAGACCCATTCCGGTATCAATATTTTTCTGTGCAAGCTCTGTATAATTGCCGTTTCCGTCGTTATTGAACTGGGAGAAAACGTTGTTCCAGATCTCCATAAATCTGTCGCAATCGCAGCCGGGCTTGCAATCGGGCGAGCCGCAGCCGTATTTTTCTCCACGGTCAAAATATATCTCGGAGCAAGGACCGCAAGGACCGCTTCCGTGCTCCCAGAAGTTATCCGCTTTACCGAGTCTTACGATATGAGCGGGATCAACCCCTATTTTGTTTGCCCAGATCTCATAAGCCTCTTCGTCATTTTCATAAATGGAGGGCCAGAGCAGATTTTCGGGAATTTCAAGAGTTTTGGTAAGAAATTCCCATGCCCACGGAATAGCCTCGTCCTTAAAATAGTCACCGAAGCTGAAATTTCCGAGCATTTCAAAGAATGTACCGTGACGTGCGGTATGACCTACTCTCTCAAGGTCAGGTGTACGGATACATTTTTGGCAGGTAGTTACTCTGTTTCTCGGAGGGATCTCCTCGCCTGTAAAAAATTTCTTCATAGGAGCCATGCCCGAGTTGATGAGAAGCAGAGACTTATCATTTATCGGAACAAGGGGATATGAAGGGAGACGAAGGTGTCCCTTTGATTCAAAAAAAGCAAGATATTTTTCACGAAGGTCGTTAAGCGATGTCCATTCCATTGTTTTTGTACCTTTCTGTTTATGTGCAATAATTTTTCATCTTAATATTATAACACTTATTACTGCCAATGTCAATGTTTTTTTGCTCAAAAGCCGAAAAGAAGTTAAGAAAGAAAACAGGAATTTGTCGAACGGTTGCCGAGGACGATTATTAGGCTTCCCCTGGAGTGACGAACCCCATCACCTCGCAAGCTCAATGATGGGAACCCCCACGGGAAGCTCCCGCAAAGCGGGTGATGAGGTGTTGTCCGCAAGGATGAAAAGCCTTGTATCACGGCACTTCGTGCCTACACCTCATCCGTCACGCAAGCGTGCCACCGAGCTCGGCTTGCCGAGGTGCCCACTCGAAGGGAAGGCTAACAGCATCCTCACGCACTGACAAATTATTGTTTATATGCGCTCAGAGTGTGAAAAGCCTCTCACTCCGGGAGAGGTGGCACGCATAGCGTGACGGAGAGGGCTTGTAAAATAATATATATTACCCTCTCAGTCGCCTTTGGCGACAGCTCTCCCATAGGGCGAGCCTCTTATTTTGACCGCACAAACTCACCGATAAATTACTGTTTATTGGTGTTTTTGAACGTTGTGCGGCTTTTTTTGTCAATTATAGTACCCCGACAAGCCGAAACATTGCTTGACGGGGCAAAAAACTTATTATTTTTTTAAATGATCTGTAAAGGCTTACCACGGTGTGGGTTCGCCATCTACATATCGCCAATAGTTGTCGTCCTCTGTCGGCTCGGTGGCTGAATAGTAATAGTTTGTGGCGGGGACTTTCCACCAAACATCCCTGCCAAATGAAATACCAAGCCAATCCTCTGGATTACCGCCGTAATATACTGTTTTTAGGTTATTGCAACCACCGAATGCCATAATATCAATACTTGTAACGCTATCGGAGATGGTTACGCTTGTAAGACTGAAGCAGTAAGAGAACGCCTTCTCACCAATACTTGTAACGCTATCTGGTATGGTAACACTTGTAAGACTGCTGCAGCGATAGAACGCATTATCAGCAATGATTAAAGTGCCTGTTTTTATGCTATAGCTACCGGAAATACTATATTTAGCTTCAATTAAATGATTACCAATATAAAGAACAGTACCATTTTCCCAATTTGATGAATTATTATAGAAAGCAGTGTTATCGAACGCGTATACACCAATACTTGTAACGCTATCAGGGATGGTAACATTTGTAAGATTTCTACAGGCAGAGAACGCACGCACACCAATACTTGTAACGCTATCAGGGATGGTAACACTTGTGAGACTGCTGCAGTATAAGAACGCCCACTCACCAATACTTGTAACATTATCGGGGATAGAATATAAAGTTGCCTTATTACCTGCAGGGTATTGTATAAGAGTATTCATATCTTTAGTAAAAAGAACACCATCAACATCACAATAGTATTCATTGTTTTCGTCAACCTCCATAACTGTAAGACTGCTGCAGGAATAGAACGCCCGCTCTCCAATACTTGTAACGCTATCAGGGATGGTAACACTTATAAGCTTGCTGCAGGAATCAAACGCCCAATCACCAATACTTGTAACACTATCGGGAATGGTTACGCTTGTAAGACTGCTGCAGTATAAGAACGCATAATTACCAATACTTATAACGCTATTGGGTATAGAATATGAGGTTATTTTATTACATGCGGGATATTGAATAAGAGTTTTCATATCTTTAGTAAAAAGAACACCATCAACATCGCAATAGTATTCATTATTCTCATCAACCTCTATTGTTGTAAGACTGAGGCAGCGATAGAACGCATGAGAACCAATGCTTGTAACGCTATCGGGTATGGTTACACATATAAGACTGCTGCAGCCAGAGAACGCAGAAGAACCAATACTCGTAACGCTATCGGGGATAGTTACACTTTTAAGACTGCTACACTCTCCGAACACCCACTCACCAATACTCGTAATGCTATCGGGGATGGTTACGCTTGTAAGACTGCTGCAGTAAGAGAACGCAGAAGAACCAATACTCGTAACGCTATCGGGGATGGAAACGCTCGTCAGATTGCTACAGCCCTCGAACGCAGAATCTGCAATGGTTAAAGTGCCGTCTTTTATGCTATAGCTACCGGAAATACTATATTTTGCTTCAATTAAATGATTACCAATATAAAGAACATTACCATTTTCCCAATTTGAAGAATCATTATAATAAGCAGTGTTATCGAACGCATAAGAACCAATACTGGTAACGCTATCAGGTATGGTAACGCTTGCAAGACTGCTGCAGTATTCGAACGCCATCTGACCAATACTTGTTACGCTATCGGGAATAGTAACACTTGTAAGACTGTTGCAGTTAACGAATGCTTCATCACTGATACCGACAACGGTATATCCGTCGTTTTTTTCAGGGATAACCATATCGGTATCCTCACAAGTGCCGATTCCCGTTATCACGCAGGTTTTATCTGCTTCGTTGATTTCTATTTCAAAGCTGCTTGACTCTTTGACGGATTCCTCGTATTCATCATCAAATTTAACATCCCAGCCGGCAAGATATTGCATGAGCATCACGATATCTTTCACATTGATTTTCCCGTCGTTATTGCAATCGGATGCAAGGTCATCAATATATACGTTCCAACCGGCAAGATACTGGGACAAAAGAAGAGCATCCTTTATGTCTGTCATTTTATTTGTATTTACATCGCCATTTGAAAATTTATTTGGGACAACATAGGGGGAAAGATCTTCATTAAGTGACATTTTTCGGAGATTCTCATAATTAATGCTTCCAATGGTTGCATTATCATTCCAAGTGCAATCCTCCATAATGCCGTAATAACACATAGTTGCGGCATATTCGTAAAACCAAGAAGATATTGAAACACTGATATCTGCACGGTTTTCAGCATTGCTTTCCATATCGGATATACGATATATAACCGAAGAAATTTGTGCATTTGTTATATATGCTTCAGGTCGAAATGTATCATCCATGTAACCACTAACAATTCCCCATTCGTTAAATGCCATGCAAGCTTCATAATTCTTGTGGTCGGGTGTAAGATCTGAAAATTCATCGTCAACATCTTCAATATTTACATCAAGTCTGAAAAAATCATAAATAATCTGACAAAAATCACCTCTTGTCAGCAAATCATTCATATTTCTTGCAGAAACAACGCTGACGGTTAGTGTACAAATCACAAAAATCATCAAAATTAGAGTTATAAATTTTTTCATTTGCTTTTTCTCCAATCGAAATCAATAAAATGTAACTATTTCTCTTTCGGGTTTTACTGCGAAGGCGGTTTTTTCGCCTTCGAGCACAGGTCCTTTTTGTTTATATATTTTGCAATTTTCAAAGCGTACCTTTGCAGTGAGGGTTACCCAGTCTCCGTCTTTAAGACTGGTCGGAGTGGGCATACGGCAAACAAGACCGCTATATTCGATATCGTCTGCACAGCAAGACATAATGCCGCGTCCGATAACGAACATATTATCGGGAAGCTCGGGACTTCTTGCAACTATTCCCTTGAATTTGACCGTTTTTCCGATATAAGCCTTCATATATTCCGCAAGGTCACGATACCAGAGGGCATAATCGTCATCCTCAATTTCAATAATGGGCGCTTCCTTATCAAAGGGTAGGGGATCTTCGATTTCATCATATTCAAATCTTCCGTCGGGATAATCATATATGATATTTGAATTTCTGTTTGCGCCTCTGACTATCTTATGGAACAAGTCCCTATCGACCTTTGCGCTATCCGCTCTGTTGAAAATTACCATTTCCGCATCCTTCAGCTTGTCAAAAACAAGGGAGCGCATATTTGAATTATAGCTTAAAAATGTGTTTGAATCAACAAAAAGCATCTGCTGAAAGATTG
>CAYPKQ010000132.1:0-7215 GCA_964411355.1 uncultured Lachnospiraceae bacterium | reverse complement strand
AAAGCGGGAGATGATTTGTTCTGTTGTTTTTCGGGTGACAATTTTGGGGGTGATGAGCAACCCAATAATTATAATGTAATTATGAGAAGCTCGGATAATGGGGATACTTGGAAAACAGTTTGCATAATAGACCATATGGATTCTGTAAGAATCCATGAGCCAATCTTGTGGGTTGACGCTGAGGGTGTTCTCTGGCACTTTTGGGCACAGTCATATGAATGGTGGGACAGCAGAGGCGGAGTATGGAGAATGAAATTGAATGTTTCGGAAAAAAGCGTTTCATGGTCTGAGCCTCAGAGAATATGTGACGGCGTACTTGCAACACCGCCGGTTACTCTTTCAGACGGTAAAATATTATTACCGATAAGTATATGGCATAGATGGAGAAATCGTATTCATGCATATCCGAACTGGGGCAACAGCTGTGTATATATATCAGAGGATAAAGGCGAAAGTTTTGTTTATGCAGGGGGCACACGCGATGATTTATCGACCTTTGATGAAAATGCAGTAGTGGAAAGAGCGGACGGAAGTCTTTATATGATTATCAGATGCGACAATTATATTTCATATACTGTTTCAGACGATTCCGGCAAAACCTGGACAACTCCTGAAAAGCTGATGGATCATACAAGTTCAAGAAGCTATATGGCAAAATTGCCTTCGGGAAAATACATATTGGTGACAAATAACAATACCTCATTGCGCAAGGATATGACGGTGTATGTTTCGGAGGATGAATGTAAAACATGGACGCCGAAATTACTGTTAGATGACTGCGAAAGCGTTTCTTATCCGGCAGGATGCGTTGGTGCTGACGGAAGAATATATGTTGCCTATGATCATAACCGTTATACCGATGAAGAGGTGTATTTTGCAACATTTACGGAAGAAGATATATTTGCGGGAAGTATTGTAAATAAAAATTCTGCATTAAAAAAACTTGTATCAAAGGGTGAAAATGGCAAGAAAGAGAATGCTAAAGTTTTTGAAACAGGCGGAAATCTGTAAAGAATATAGAAATAAATTCTCTCAAATATTGAGAAATCTGTTGTTCCCTATTGACAACAGTCGTGTCAGGTTCTCCGGTAATTCAAGATGGAAAGCTCGTTGGCGCTATAACTCATGTTTTCGTAAATGACCCAACAAGAGGTTACGGAATATTTATCGAAAATATGTTATCGGAATCAGACAAAATTAAATATGAAAAAGAAAAAATACATTTGATGAGAGGGGAAGTTTATAGTCTTGACGGAAAAAGTTCTTTGTATTTGGCGGAGCAAGTTCGCACGACAAAGAACATCGGACAGAAGGCAAAAATTGGTGGAAAGAGGAGTTACCGAGCGAACAAGAATATAACAACGCAGAAAACAATCTTATAAAGATTTCTTTTAAATTTGATTATATCATAACACACTCCGCCCCGACATCAATTCAAACAAAACTTACTCTCACATATGAAATTAACAAGCTTACAGAATTTTTAGAAAAGATAAAAAAGAGAGTTGTTTGTAAAAAATGGTTTTTTGGGCATTATCATCTTGATATGTATGTCGACGAAAGACATATTGCAACATTTAACTCATTTTACAAAATTTAAATAAAATGCATGATGAATGTCCTATCTTTTTTGTTGACCACGATATGACTTTCAATGCTAATGAAAAATAAAGCTCGCTTATCTTTGCTATAAGCGAGCTTTGCTTTTATTCAAATTCTATGAAAAACATTATGATATTTGTTTTACATTCCTCATAAGCGTGAAATGCCTGTAGCATAATGCGCTTCTTATCATCGGGCATATGAACAATCTGATTATTTGAATATGCACCGATTCCAGCATTTATATGACGAAGATATATCCCCTCGCCCCAATTGATTCCGTCATTTGAGGCATATAAAATAAAAGCACCGTAAACTTCCTTTGGAATTCCGCCTCTGCCGTGCATAAAATATGTTCCGTTACACAAAACGACCTGCGGATTACGTATTTTTTTATCAAAGAATACTTTTTGCTCCGAATTCCATGTCTTACCACCGTCATCGCTTGTTATAAGCTTAAGTCTGTGCTCATCCTGCTGATCATAAATATATACCATCAGACTGTTTTCTTCCGAAAAACACATAGTACCGTAAAAACACTCAAATGTGCTTTCGAAAGGTATGACCGATCTAAGCTCAAAGCTTTCACCGTCATCACGGCTTATATACAGCTTGTAAAAATAGTCACCGTTATGAGCTTTTCCCGGCTCTTCGGGGTCTGCGAGATACAAAACATAAATGATTCATCCCGATAGATCGCATCATAAACTCTTCCGCGCTCGTCAAATAACTGCTTCGCTTCAGTAAATGTGACACCCTTATCATCACTTATGGCATAGTAAGGCTCAAAATAAGACTCCCATATATGACCGTTTGTTACAATATCGCAGGTAAGATAAAATAAAACGATCCTTCCGCTGTCGGTTGCAACAGCCTTTTCGCACATAAAAGTTCTTCCGATATTTTTATCAAAAAGCACTTTGGAATTCGGCTCGATAATAGGTTCTGACCAGGTTTCTCCACCATCCTCGGAGCGCTTATATTCCATCCATCCGTGTCCCGAATGACCCTTATATTTCATATCCTCGGCAGAGCAATTAGGGTAAAAAGCCAAAATTTTACCTTTTTCATATTCGACCAATGCGTGACCCATATGTCCCGAACGGTTATTGGGACTGTGATCGACAAACATTATTCCGTCATTCGGCACATTTTCGGGAATAATCTTAAATTTTCCTGACATAGTTTTTCTCCTTTAAATTATCTTCTGACATCGAATCTTTGAGCATAGATGAGATTTTTTATTTCTCCAACCGAAGCGAAATTTATATCCTTTGTAAGTGCATGCTTAAAAGCGCAGGAAGCCGATGCAAAATTGACGCTATCCTCGGTAGAATAGCCTTCCGCATAAGAATAGATAAGACCTGCCGAAAAAGCATCTCCGCTTCCTGTTCTGTCAACGATCCCAACTTTTTTTATTGGGCTCATGCAAAAGGCTTCGTTCTGTCTGTACGAAGCGTATATAACAGTTTCATCGGAGTAAATTGTGCGGCGAACCGTAACTGCAACATTCTGAATTTTCGTATAGTCCATAATTTTCTTTGTTACTTCCTTAAGACGCTCCTCCGGTTCGTCCTCACCGATCTCCGAGTAAATTCCGAAAATCATTTTAAAATGCTCTTCGTTGCCGATCAAGTGCGTGATATAAGGCAGCAAAGCAGAAATGATCTCCTTTGATCTTTCATGGGAGCACAATGTTGCCCGATAATTTATATCAAAAAATACTTTTATATCACGTTTTCTTGCTTCACTAAGCATTTTTACGCAGCAATCAAGCAAATTTTCCGAAAGAGTCGGTGTTATTCCGCTTAAATACAAAATGTCGGCTCCATCCAAAATTATATTCCAATTATAATCGTCAAATTCGGATTTTGTAAAAGCCGAATCCTTCCTATCATAGATCACATATGAGGGACGGACAGATCTGCCGCTTTCAAGAAAATACGTCCCCATTCTTTCATCGCAAAAAGGAATGTTATCGGTCTTAATATTCAGACCTTTTAAAAAAATTCCCTTCTGAGAAAGAAAATGGTCCGGAAGCTTTGTAACAAATTCCGTTTCTACTCCCCAATAGGAAAGAGCGGTGCAAACATTCGCTTCTGCTCCCGTGAAGCACAATTCAAACAAATTTGTTTGCATGAAACGATCATTGCCCAAAGGGCTGAAATGCATCAGATAATCGCCAAATCCCACTACTTTCATTTGTCAGCCTTCCCTTTATATAAACTCATGAGATTATTTATTGTATTAAAAATACCGTCAGAATCCCCTTCTTTAAGCATCGAAGCGGGTACCATAAAGCTACCGCCGCAGGCAACGACATTTTTGCAAAGAGAATAATTGGCAAAATTCTCTGCCGTTATTCCTCCCGTGGGCAAAAAATTAAGCTCCGATAAGGCTCCCTCATATAATTTTAAAGCACTTATACCGCCTGAGCATTCCGCAGGGAAATATTTTGCGGTTTTAAAGCCAAGCTCAATAAGGCGCATAAATTCCGTTGGAGTTGCACCACCCGGCAAAAAAGGAACGCCTTTTCTATACGCTTCATCGAGCAAAAGCTCCGACATTCCGGAAGAAACGCAAAAATCCGCACCGCTTTCAATAGCTGCATTCAGTGTTTCAATATTTTTTACCGTTCCCGCGCCAACTATTATTTCCGGATAAAATTCCTTTATGTGCTTAATGGCATAGAGGGAAAAGGGATGCCTTAATGTAATTTCAACACACTTTATCCCCGCTTTAATAATTGCCCCGAGAAAGGTCTGCAATTCATTTTCATTTTTAAGACAAACAACGGGTAAAATTCCCGTTTCTTTTAACATATCATAATACTTTTCTGTAAAAAAAATCCATAAATAATCTCCTCTTCACATTAAGTATAGCACACAATTTAAATGATGTACATATCAAAAATTGCTTGATTTTTTACCCAAATTGCTGTATAATGAAATTGGAGGTGATGATATGCTGAAAATCAACGAATATTTCTATCACTTAAAGGGAAAGGATCTATTTGTTAATAAAAATCATTCTCATAATGAAATCGAGCTGATACAGGTTATAAACGGAAGCGGAATGGTGCTGAAAAATGATAAGAGCTACATTTTCGAAGTCAGTACATCTATGTCATTGACGCAAGAAATGCACATATAGTAAATCCCCAGCCCGAGGACTGTAACAGCTACATTCGAAACAAGCTGGTAATTGACGCCGTCACATTTACGGACTATTTTACAAGCATAGGAATGGGAAAAATACTCGATAAGCTCTTTAACGGAGAGCCGATTTCAACTGCGGCAAGTCCCGCCATCGACAAAATTTATAAAACTGTTTGCGAACTGTGTACCACAAGAAAAGAAGAGAATATCGCCTTTGCCCATGGCTATATAACCGAGCTTATCCATTGGATATATTCAAATTCGGAAACGAGAATACAGCAATATGCAATGGATACTCTTCAAAGGATGCTTTCGGTTATAAATGAAAAGGAGGGTGTTACCTCACTTAGCGAGATCGGTGAAACACTGCATCTTGATAAGCATTATTTATGCCGTTTGTTCAAAGAAAAAACAGGAAGCAGACTTTCTGACTATCTTGCAGACAAGGTGCTGGCAAAAAGCCGCAAATTGCTTGATGGCACATCATATTCCATTGAAGAGATAGCACTTGTATGCGGCTTCTCATCCCAAGCGTCTCTGACAAGATTTTTCAAAAGCAAGAGCGGCATAACCCCTTCTCAGTACAGAAAAAAGTCAAGAAACAATGTCAAATATTTTCCTTTGCAATGAACTTTATTCCCTTTGCCCACAAAAAAACATAAGGCAATATCTTAAGGTTAGGAGTATTATCCGAACCTTAAGATATTGCCTTTTATGCGTTTTTTCAAATTATTCTTAAATTCTGATATTCCTTATCAAAAATAAAGTGTTCAATATCCTTCAGATTTGCAAGAATATATGTGGATTCCCTATCAAATTTTTCGCTGTCGCAGAGGAAAACTGTCGTTTTTGCCGCTCGCAGCATAAGAGAACGGACATAATTTTCTTCTTCCGTTGAATCGGAGATTACCCCTTCTGAGTTTAATGATTGTGACGAAAAAAACAGAATATCCGCTTTGATTTTTGAAAGAGCGTCGAAGGTCTCACTTCCCGAGAGGGATGTTGAGCCATTCACTGAATGTCCGCCGAGGCAGTGGGTGTCAATTCCAAGCTCAATGGCACTGACCGCAGTTGTCAAATTGTTTGTAAAAACCGTCATATATTTAAATTTTGCAATATAAGGAAGCAAAAAAGCCGCAGTGCTGGAGCTGTCAAGAAGGATCTTTTGACCGTCCCTCAGAAAAGACGAAGCCTTTTGGGCAATAAGCCTTTTTTCGCGGATATTTTTCCTCATTCTATCATGAAAACCCGCCACTCCGTATATAGGCTCAGGCAAAGTCACCCCACCGTGGGATCGCTTGACAAGATTATTGTTTTGAAGATAGGTAAGATCCCTCCTTATGCTGGAAGGAGATGTAAAGGTTAAGCTTGCAAGCTCGTTTACTGTAATAAATGTTCTTTCGGATATAATTTTCATTATCTGTTCTTGCCTTTTAGTCATGCTCATTTACTCTCCCGTTTTTGCTCATTTGCCTATTACATCGCCAATTGTTGCGCATTTTCAGTCACATCATATATAATTATAACCGCAAAGCAGTAAAATGTCAATGGGGGTATAATTATGCTGAAGGAAATGAAAAAGAGAGTTTTTGAGGCTAATATGTCGCTTCCCGAGAAAGGACTTATCGTTTTGACCTGGGGAAATGTTTCCGAAATAGATAGGAACAAAGGCTATATTGCAATTAAGCCCTCGGGTGTACCGTATGAAAAAATGACCGAGGATGATATCGTTATAGTTGACCTTTGCGGAAATATCATTGAAGGCGATCTTCGCCCTTCCTCCGATCTTCCTACCCACATCGAGCTTTATAAGGCATTTAAGAGCATCGGCGGAGTATGCCACACACATTCCGAATGGGCAACGATCTTTGCCCAGGCGTTAGTGACCATCCCACCACTTGGCACGACTCATGCAGACACCTTTTACGGTGATATTCCCGTAACCCGAAAGCTTACCCCGGAGGAGATTTCGGGAGATTACGAAAAGGAAACAGGAAAGGTTATAATCGAAGCATTTGATGCTATTGATCCGATGGCAATTCCTGCCGCCCTCGTCGCTTCTCACGGTCCATTTACATGGGGAAAGGACGCAGGGAAAGCTGTTGAAAATGCCATAATCCTTGAAGAGGTTGCAATGATGGCTTGGCACACAATTAGTATCGCACCGTCTGCCGCCATTCAAAAGGAGCTTCTCGACAAGCATTATCTGCGCAAGCACGGAAGAAATGCCTATTATGGTCAAAAGTAATAATATACAAAAGTAATTTGTCGGTGAGTTCTTAGCCTTCTCTTGCAGAGAAGGGGGACCACGCAGTGGTGGATGAGTAGTCACCATTTGTATATATTACAAATGATAAAATAAGCTTTGTTTAGTTACTGAATGTTACTATTTAATACGTCATCTTTCTACAGATTATGGCTGGAAGCGGTATCTACTCATCCACTGCGCAGCGGT
>CAYPKQ010000131.1:0-7297 GCA_964411355.1 uncultured Lachnospiraceae bacterium | reverse complement strand
GCGCTTTGCTTCCTTTGGGACGGGCCAAAGGAAGTGCCGCGCGGCATGAGCGCAGAAAAGAAAATCATCTCCTCAAATATATCCCATACCCAAATTATAAAATCCAAAATAACGAAAACCAAACCTGCACCTATGGTGCATCCCCATTACCCATGTAAAACGACCTGTTTACATTCTTTGTCTGTATTCAGAGGGCGAAATGCCCTTTTTTTCTTTAAACACCTTGCTGAAATGATAAACATCGCAAAAGCCGAGAGAATTTGCTATTTGCGTGATACTGTATTTTTCTCCGCAGAGCAATTCTTCTGCCATTTTGAGGCGCAACATTGTAACATATTCCTTTGGTGAAACACCAAACTTTTTTATGAAAAGATTGCGGTAGTTTTTTGGATTTATTCCCGCAACGCTGTAAAGCTCTTCGATCTTGAAATCCCTTTCGGTATAATGCTCATGCAGATATTTTACCGATGGTTCAATGATTTTATAGGAGGATGGTGCGATATATGCTTCGCTGTTTTTCTCCGCCAGCGAAAGCACCTTATAAAAAGCGGAAATAGATTCCAACTTATATCCCGAATCTCGCCTTTTCCATATTCTTTCCGCATTCTCAAAAAGAGTACGCAATTTATTATTGTCCGGAAAATGCAGGCTTGTAGGCTCAAAGGTAACGCCATCGGGTAAGAGAAAATTGAAGACCGTCACAATGCTTCTTTCCCCCTCAAAGTATATCTTGTATTTTGCTCCCTTGGGTATAAAAGTCAAAGTGTTTTCGGAAGCGTAAATTTTCTTGTATCCAAAATCGTATATCTCACAGCCTTCATATGTAAAAAGCAGACCGCAGCTTTCTCGTCCTTCATTTGGCATCGGATAATCTGAGCCTACAGCTTTATAGCATATTACAGAAAGCATGGATGATATCAGTAGAGAATCAAAATTCATTTTTTGTCCCCCTTTTTTGTCTTAATTATACATCAAAATCTTCGAAAAATCAAGTGCTTTCGGAAAACGCCGCCCGAAATATACAAATATTCTTCTTTTTTACATTTACTTTTCATCCCTTTTACCGTAAAATGATAGTAACATCTGAAAGGAGGATGGTTATGAAGAAAATATTACTTATCGGAGACTCAATAAGAAGCGGATACGACGGATATGTGCGGGAAAGCATGGAGGGCAAAGCAGAGGTTTTCTGGCCCGGTGAAAACTGCCGATTCGCGCAATATACACTGCGCTGTGTCCATATGTGGAAGGACGATCTTGGACTCGACAATGTTGATGCAGTTCATTGGAATGTTGGTCTTTGGGACACACTTCGTATTTACGGCGATGAAATTCTCACAAGTCCCGAGGTCTATGCAAACTATATTGAAAGAATTGAAAAAAGACTTGAATTTATCTTCCCCGGTGCTAAGATCATCTTTGCAACCTCAACTCCTTGCATCGAAGAAGGTTTTATCAAGGAATTTGAATGGAGAAGCAATGCGGATATTGAAAAATATAACAAAATTGCAATCGAAGTGCTTGCTCCAATGGGTGTAAGAATAAACGATCTTTATTCCCTTTTGAAGGACGCTCCCGAAAGCTACCATTCGGATCAAACACATTATTATACCGCTGAGGCTACCGCGCTTATAGGCACTGCGGTAAACAAGATTCTCTGCGAAGAGCTGGGAATTGATTACCCTACGCTTAAAACCCCAAACAAAGCCGATTTTGCCATCAAGAAAAACTTGAACGACAAGCATTTGTACATAAAAAAAGGAAACCTATATGAGAGAGTTCACGGAATTTAAGGAGGAGAAATATGGAATTTGGAAGATTTTATAAGGATTTTGACAAGCTTGATCAATACCACAACCCCCATTTTGAAGATGGACTTCTCTATGACGAGATTCATGAAAAGATCAATAAAATAAGGGAAAATGCGGGAGATAAGGATCACCGCTATGTTGATGCGGAGATATTTGAATTTATCATGAAAAATGCCGCGATCGATATAAATCCTCTCGACCCCTTCGGAGTTAATATCGCAGGCTGGATACCCGACAGAGCAAAGGTTCCCTATAGAGCCATGCAGGCCATAAAAAACAAATGGGAAGAGGAGCTCTATGAGAGCAGTGAGGAAGGGAAAAGGATAGCGAAGCTTCGTTTTGACCATATTTCCACGGGTACAGGCTGGAGCTATCCCGATATCGACCATTCCTACCCGGATTGGAAAGAGATAATAGGTCTTGGTCTTTCGGGACTTCTGGAAAGAGTAAAAAAATACCGCGATGAAAAATATTCATCAGGCAACTGCACAGAGGATAACAAGATATATTATGAGACAGTTATCACCGTTTGGGAAGCAATCGTTCATTTCGTAAACCGTCTCGCAGACGGTGCAAAAAAGCATATGGATGAGAGTGACAGAATGCCTCTCCTCTATGATGGACTTATCTCTATTGCTAAAAATCCCCCCAAAACGCTCTATGAGGTAATGCTTCTTACCTTTATTTACAGCCTGATTCAGGAATATGTAAGCGGAATTCAGACAAGAACTCTCGGAAACATCGACTGGCTCTGGAAGCCCTATTATGAAAAGGCTATCGCCGAGGAAGGACTTTCAAGAGAAAACATCAAGGAGCTTTTCAAGTATTTCTATATGAGATATGAATTCCAGGGTCATCCCCATTCTCAGCCCCTTTATCTTGGAGGTACAACTCCTGAAGGAATTGACAGAGTAAATGATCTTACCTTTGTTATTCTTGAAGCGTATGAGGAGATAAATACCGTCAGCCCCAAGCTTCAGCTTGTAGTCTCGGAAAAAAACCACGATGAATATGTTAAAAAGGCACTGAGCATGATCAGAAGCGGCCACAGCTCCATAGTATTCGTAAACGAGGAAATGGGCAGAAAGAATCTCCGTTACCTTTCAGATAACGAGGATGATATAAGCGATCCCGGTGTTTCCGGTTGCTATAATTTCTCCCTTAAAGGCAATATTCAGCCGGAATGTGTGGGTGTGAGCTTTGTAAAGGGTGTTGAGCTTGCGCTGAACAACGGAATCGATCCTCTTTCCGGAATAAAGCTCGGACTCGAGACGGGAAATGCAGAGGATTTCCGTAGCTTTGAAGAATTCTACGAGGCTTATATGAAGCAGAATCTTCATCTCGTGGACGACGCAATGGATATCGCTTATTTCTATGATAAAAACCTCTTAAATATCAGTCCTTCTCCCGTTATGTCGGCGGTGTTTGAAAAGTCTGTAAAGGACGGAGTTGACCACTATTGCGGTGGCTCAAAATATCACCATACCTGCATAACAATCTCATGCATTGCCAGTGTTACCGACTGCCTTTATGCCATCAAAAAATTTGTTTTTGATGAAAAGCGTCTTACACTTGCCGAACTTCGTGACATTTTGAAAAACAACTGGGAGGGTCATGAGGAGCTTCGCCTCACGATTAAAGGAGACAAGGAAAAATACGGCAACGATATTGATGCGGTTGATAATATCTCAAAGGATCTGATGCACAGAACTGCGCAGTATATTCTTTCAAAGAAGAATTATTTCGGCTTCAGCTATTCTCCCGACGGAGAAGGAATAACCCACGGAATTGCCTTTGGCAAAAAAACAGGCGCAACTCCCGACGGAAGACTTGCGGGCGAACAGCTTTCAAAGAACTGGCAGTCTGTTTTCGGCTGTGATGTGAACGGCGTTACCGCATATCTCAATTCTGCAACAAAAATAGACAGCGCAGAGTGGCCAAACGGCGCACCTATCGACTTTATGCTTCATCCTTCGTCTGTTAAGGGTGAGCATGGACTTGATATTATGCTCTGGCTCATCAGAACCACCTTCAAAAAGGGTGCGGTTGCACTCCAGGGAAATGTATGCGATGCAGAAACATTGAAGGCGGCGCAGAGAGAGCCTGAAAAATATAAGGGTCTGCAGGTAAGAATATGCGGTTGGAGCCAATTCTTTAACAAGCTGACATTTGATGAACAGAATATGATGATATTCCAAGCAGAAACGGTGCAGTGATGTCAAATATTTTTGAAAAAAAGCGCAATATCATATTCATCGCCATATTTTATACCTTTCTATGGGGAAGTGCGTTTCCACTCGTGAAGCTTTGCATGGAGGGCTTTGACATATCCGACGATATGTCAAAGTGCCTCCTTGCGGGCATAAGATTTACGCTCTCGGGAATTATTCTCACTGCATATAATTTTGTAAAGGACAAAAAAGACGCTATTCCGAAGAAAAATGAGCTGAAGTATTTCATTTCTTACGGTGCTCTTGCAACCTCTGTTCAGTATGCATTTACATATATTGGTCTTTCGAGAGTAAACGGCTCTGTAGGAGCGATATACGATCAGCTTTGCGTTTTTCTTATCATTATTTTTGCGGGATTTTTTGACAAAAACGATAAGTTAAATATAAAAAAGCTTCTGGGATGTGTCGTTGGCTTTTTCGGTGTCACGCTTGTGAGCACAGGCGATGGAGAGTTTTCATTTTCGCTTCTCGGCGATGGAATGATGATACTTGCGGCACTTTGCCAAACGGCGGCATATTTTGTAGCATCCGGAAGCGCAAAAAGCATAAACGCAAGAAAGCTGGTTGGTTACGGTCAGCTTTTCGGAGGTGTGCTTTTGACGATCTTCTCGCTTTTTGCCGGCGGAAAAATTATGTCTGTAAGTCCCATAGGAATTATAACACTCATTGGCCTATCGCTGATATCTGCCATAGCATATGTGCTTTCGCTTATTCCACTCAAATACTTCCTCGCCTCCGAAATTTCGGTTTTCAATCTGCTTATCACAGTTTTCGGGGTTGTTATGTCAGCACTTGTACTGGGCGAGAATATCTTTAAAATTTCATATCTCGCATCTTTTGTTCTCGTTTCCTTTGGCATCCTTCTTGTGAACAAAAGTTCTTGACAAATAATATGAATTATGGTAAAATAATCAAGTAAAGCGAGGTGCTTTAAAAATGGAAAAAACCGAATTCAAAAAGGCTCTGCCAATTTGGGCTGCAGATGGAGAAAAGCTTAACAGATGTTTGCTTTTTGAGACCTTTACGGTAAAAAATGAAGGTCTGCATCTCAAGATGGCGGGGCATTTTTCATATGAATTATTTATAAACGGAAAATTTGTCTGCTACGGACCCGCAAGAGCAGGCAGGGGATATTTCAAGGTAGATAAAATTGAGCTTTCTGAATATCTCACAGCGAAAATAAACAGGATACTTGTGCTTGTGAACGGATTTAACTGCTATGGATATCAAACGACCTTTGCTCCGTCATTTTTGTGTGCAGAAATATGTCGGGGTGAGGAGGTTCTGTCATATACGGGCGGAGAGGACTGGAAGGCTTATGAATATGATGCCAAAGTAAGATGCGTTTCAAGGTATTCTCATCAGAGGTATTTCACAGAGGTCTATGATTTTACATCTTTTAAGCCTTATGCGGGAAGAGAGATAGGTTTTTCCACAGTTGATATTTCGAATTTTATCGAAAGAGATGTAAGTGTTCCCGACTTTGAGGATGAGGAGATACTTGGATTTATCGAGGGCGGAAGTGTTTTCTATGATGAAAATATCCAATATACACCACATCCCGTAACCGAAAGAAGCGGTGAAAACAACGGCTTTAAAATCAGCGAATTCGCCATAAATTCCGAGCTTGAGGCACTCAGATGTGTTCTCACAACGGATAGTGAAATAAAGATTGAAAAAAATATTTCATTGGTTAAAAACAGATATGCAATGGCTGAAATGCCTGTAAATACAACCGGATTTGTGAAGCTCAAGGTAAAATGCCGTGAGAATTCACGGCTTATTCTGACATTTGATGAGCTTCTGCGAGACGGAAAGATAAATTTTCTCCGTTTGTGCTGTATCAATGTGCTAATTTACGATCTTAAAGGCGGCGAGGAATACGAGCTTATCACCGCCGAGCCTTATACATATAAATATATCAATGCAATTTGCCTTTCAGGTGAGATTGACATTGAATATATGGGCATGATTCGCCTTGATTTCAAACGAAATGAGATCAAAAAGCGTCTTGCTTCCCATGCTGATGAGCAGATAAAGCGCATTTACGATGCAGCAGTTGAAACATTCAGACAGAATGTTGTTGATATCTATATGGACTGTCCCTCAAGAGAGAGAGCTGGATGGCTCTGCGACAGCTTTTTCACTTCAAGAGTTGAGAAGCTGCTGACAGGCGAGAACAGAGTTGAACATGCATTTCTTGAAAGCTTCCTTATGGAAGAGCCTTTCAAATTTATAGCAGAGGGGATGCTTCCCATGTGCTATCCCGCAGACCATGTTATGGGGACTTATATTCCCAACTGGGCAATGTGGTACTGCCTTGAACTGAAGGAATATCTTGCGAGAACGGGAAACAGGGAATTTATCGACAGAGCAAAGGGAAAAATGTACGCCCTTCTTGACTTCTTCAGAAAATTTGAAAACAGAGACGGACTCCTTGAAAAGCTTGAAAAATGGGTATTCATCGAATGGTCAAAGGCGAATGACCTGACGCAGGATATAAATTATCCTTCAAATATGCTTTACAGCAAGTTTAAGAACACCCTTGCGGAGCTTTATGACGATCCCGCACTTGCTTTGGAGGCAGATGCTCTTCGTAAAGTTATCAGAGAAAAGAGCCGCATGGGACTTTTCTTCTGCGACAATGCTGTTTACGGTGAAGACGGAATAGCAAAGCTTTCGGGAGAATGCACCGAGGCTTGTCAGTACTATGCTTTCTATATGGGAATTGCCACAAAGGAAGAGGACGGAGAGCTTTGGAAAGCTCTTGTAAATGATTTTGGACCCGAAAGAAACGGAAAATATGCACAGATACATAAGGCAAATGTTTTTATCGGAAATTATTTGCGTCTTGACCTTTTGATGGCTGACGGACTCAATGAGAAATTGGAAGAAAATATAAGAGGATTTTTCGATCATATGGCACTCACAACAGGCACTCTTTGGGAAAATCTGACATCACACGCAAGTTGCTGTCACGGTTTTGCATCCCATGTCCTTATTTGGCTTGAACGCCTTGGATATTTAGAGGTTGAAGAATGAATACAATAAAGATATGACAAAAGCCAAGGTTCAATTGCAACCTTGGCTTTGTTTTTTTAAAACAGTTCGATAAATTCCTATTTATCTATATCTGATGTTCTGTGCGCAGGATGACTTCGCTCTGCATCTGAGGTGAAAGTCTTGTAAAATAGTCACTGTAGCCACCGATGCGCACCACAAGATCTCTGTGGGCATCGGGATTTTTGACAGCAT
>CAYPKQ010000130.1:0-7452 GCA_964411355.1 uncultured Lachnospiraceae bacterium | reverse complement strand
GTCTGATCTTATTTTTTGCTTCGCCGGTCTTAACTATCTTGAGCCAATCTCGGCTGGGTCCCTTTGAGGCATTTGAGGTAAGAATTTCTACGATTTCACCGTTTTGAGGTGCTTTGTCTATCGGGACTATCATTCCGTTGATCTTTGCTCCGACCATTTTATTACCGACGGCAGAATGGATGGCATAGGCAAAGTCGATAACGGTCGAGCCTTGCGGCAGTGCGATAACATCTCCCTTGGGGGTAAATACAAATGTCTCGTCATGAAAGATATCAGTCTTAAAGGCGTGCATAAACTCTTCGGGATCACGTGTACCGTCCTCTGTTTCGATGAGGCGGGCGATCCATTCAAGCTTTTTATCCATATCCGCCTTTGAACGCTCTCCGGATTTATATTTCCAATGGGCGGCAACACCGTATTCGGCAACATGATGCATTTCCCATGTTCTTATCTGAACCTCAAAGGGCACTCCGTCACGGCCGATTACAGTCGTATGGAGAGAACGGTACATATTAGGCTTTGGAGTGGATATATAATCCTTAAAACGTCCCGGAATCGATTTAAACATTTCATGGATGATACCGAGAACAGTATAACATTCAAGCTCTGTATCAACAATAACCCGAAGAGCATAAAAATCGTAGATTTCATCAAAATTCTTATTTTGGTTATACATCTTTTTATAGATGCTGTAAACAGATTTGATTCTTCCCTCAAGAGTAAATGAGATATTATTCTCTCTCAGCTTTGAATCGACCTGATTTCTTAAATTTTCGATAAGTCCAAGATTCTGACCGTATTTTTCTTCGATATGACCCGAAACCTCTTCATATCCAAAGGGATCAAGATATTGAAGAGACATATTTTCAAGCTCATGCTTGATCTTCTGCATACCGAGTCTGTGCGCAAGCGGCGCATAGACCTGCATAGTTTCAAGTGCTATCTTTCTTCTCTTTTCATCGCCCTTTGCAGAAAGAGTCCTTATATTATGAAGTCTGTCGCAAAGCTTAATAAATATAACACGGACGTCCTTCGACATTGCAAGGAGCATCTTACGGAGATTCTCGATATGAGCCTCCTCCTTATCCTCGACCTGAAGCTCAACAAGCTTTGTAAGACCGTCAACAAGAAGAGCAACATCATCTCCGAACATCTTTTTGAGATCCGAAAGGCAGGTCTTATCCGGGCAATCCTCAACCGTATCATGCAGAAGCGCAGCACAAATTGCATCTGTATCAAGCTCAAGCCCCGCAACTATTTCCGCAACCGCAATGGGGTGCGTAATGTAAGCATCTCCGCTCTGGCGGAACTGCCCCGCATGGAGCTGATTTGCGTATTCAAAAGCTCTTATGATCTTATCCGTATCATAAGATTTTCCCGTTGCACGAAGAATTCCGAGAAGCCTATCAATATCGGTATGAACCGCTGTTGAATTTTTCTCTATGGAATTAACATTATCACTGTTCATATACAATCCTCAAAGTCAAATTCGATCACTGCACTGGGAGCGCAGTCTCTTAAGTATATATGATTTATCAAGATTAGCCTTATCAGTCTTATAAAAGATCTCAAAGCGGTAATAACCGCCGTCTATCTCCTCAATTCCGCAAACATTAAGCTCGCGGAAAACCGCCATAACAAATTTCATCTTGATATACCCTATTCCGCCTCCGCTCCTATCGCCATGAAGCATGGATAGAAGTATTTTTTCATTTATTGTGTCATGTCCGAGACGGTACTCACGGCGAAGTACATTATAGACAAGCGCAAAATCCTCTCTTGTTGGGATAACCACATCCGCATCTTCAAAATCTCCGCCGCCTCTTATGTATTCATATCTGTACATTTCATTTTTCAGAGCATCCTCGAAAGCTATTGAAACTCTCATATCCTTAACTATCATCTGAACGCTCTTAACATTTTGATATTCATTTATATCAATATTGAAAAAAACATCAACTCGGTCGCCTTCGCAAAAATCCAATCTTTGAGAAGACATTCCGAAATACATAGCCGTTATATTTCTATTATCCTTTGAAAGCGTGAGCTTTGTATGCTTGCCTGCTCCGATTGAAAAGATGCGTTCTATCTTAACATCCTTTAAAATGAATGCAGGTATCGGATTCGCCGTTCCGAAGGGTTCGAGAAGGCCGATCTCGGTAGCGTTTTCAAGGGTGATATCGCTCATTTCAACCTCTAAGTCCGCATCAAGGCGAATATTCATCATTTCCTCGGAAATATTGCTTAAGGCAAATTCATTAATCTTGCGCTTGAAATCATCGAGTTTTCCTCTCTCAACGGTAAGTCCCGCCGCAAGCTCGTGACCGCCGTATTTTACAAGGCAATCCGAGCAATAGCTGAGAGCTTCAACAAGATTCATGCCTTTAATACTTCTTCCCGAGCCTTTTCCGATATCGTCCTCCCCCGGAAAACCTCTCGTTGCACCGTCAAAGGAAACAAGTATTGAGGGAAGTCCAAATTTTTCGGTCACTCTCGAAGAAACGATACCGATAATTCCCTGCTGCCATCCGTCATCCTCAAGAACTATAACTCTGCCGTTCTCAAAATCAAATTCCTGTTCGATCTTTTTATATGCCTGCTCGGCAATTCTGTTTTCTTCTACCTGCCTTTGCTTGTTGATATCACAAAGCTCAAGAGCAAGAGCCATTGCTCTCTCCTCCGAATCGGTAAGAAAAAGCTCAACAGCCTTCGAAGCAGAGCTTATTCTGCCGGCAGCATTGATCCTCGGAGCAATACCAAATCCAATATAAGAAGAGGTAATTTTTTTCTTTTTTTGAGGAGAAGGCTTTAAAGCAAGCGTTGATGCCGCTGGTTTTACATCCCCGGATGTATAATTTGACGATGCTTCTATAAGAGCAGAAAGTCCCAAGCGTTCGGTATTTCCTATCTTTTCAAGGCCGTACATTACAATAAGCCTGTTTTCATCAATAATAGGCATAACATCAGCAATTGTACCGATTGCCGTAAGATCGGCATATTCTCTGAAAACTTTTCTGATTCCTCCCAGTCTATCCTCGCCTCTTTCTTCAAAAAGCCTGCTCTCAAAGGCACAAAGGAGCTTAAAAACAACTCCAACTCCCGCAAGTTCTTTAAAAGGATATGGGCAATCGGGTCTATGTGGATTTACAACGGCAACAGCACGAGGAAGAATATCTCTGCATTCATGGTGGTCGGTTACTACAACGTCAATTCCAAGCTCAGCGGCAAATTCCGTCTCCTCGCAGGCTGTAATTCCCGTATCAACGGTTATTATCAGATTAACTCCGTCCTTTGCGAGTCTTTCAACAGCACCAATTGAAACACCATAGCCCTCTCCCTCTCTGCTGGGGATATAATAAGAAACATCCGCTCCCTTATCTTTAAGATACAAATAAAGACTGCTGACAGCGGTAACGCCGTCAACATCGTAATCTCCGTATATTACAATTTTTTCATGGTCGTCAAGTGCTTTTTTTATTCTGGCAACCGCCTTACTCATATCAGCCATTTGAAATGGGTCATAGAGAATGGAAGTTTCGTTGCCAAGGAACTTTTTGACCATTTGAGGGGTCGTATATCCTCGGTTATAAAGGAGCTTCGCTGTAACATGGCTGAGCTTTTCCGACTCGCAAATGCTCCTTACGGCAGCGTCTGCATCCTCTGAGCCATGATAGAGCTTGTTCCATATTTTTTCACGCTTATTATTCATCATTATTCTCTTTCTTCGGTAGTAAAGTCATCTGCCCTTTGAACCGACAATTCAATATTCATTTTTTCTTGATAAAATATTTACGATCTCAACATCGTATTTTTTTGAAACTCTGAATCTGGAATACAGCCATATTCCAAGAAATGTCAGAGCGAAGCCTGCAAGTGCTCCGCCATACCTGATAGGCTCAGACAGATCAAAATATCCCATGAGAGCATAAATTGAAAGCATTATAACAAGCGGCAGAATAAAAACAATCATCGCATAGAAAAGCACTGTTCTCGTTTCTGTTTCTATTTCAACCACATCGCCAACAGAAGCTCCGACGGTATTCTCTGCTCTTGAGGTTATTATTCTGTTACCGCCCATAAGTGAACACACGGAGCATCCTTCGGCATGCTTGTGGCATCCATCACAGGCTGAAAGTCTTTCGCTTTCAACTATCGCAAGCTTTCCTTCTACACTTTTTACAGTTGCTTTAACTCTCATTAATTTTCTCCGATAACTTTATTCGATAGGTGCATATTTTGCCATAATTGCAAAAGCGGTCTTGATTCCGTCTACTGCAGCACTGGTAATTCCTCCTGCATAGCCTGCGCCTTCACCGCAAGGATAAATTCCTTCTCTGCCTATGGCGCACATATCCTCTCTGCGGAGAATACGCAAGGGAGCGGAGGTTCTTGTCTCAAAGCCTGAAAGTACCGCATCTCGAGCAGAAAATCCTTCAATTCGTCTTTCAAAGCCCATAATTCCGCTTTTAAGCTCTCTCGTCACAAACTTCGGAAGAAGAGAACCAAGCTCCGCAATCTTGAATTTTCCGCCTCCCATATAGGTTGGCATGATACGCTTTGGCTCGCTTATGGCTTTATCCTCGATAAAATCTCCAAAGGTCTGAATGGGAACGCAGTAGTTTTCTCCACCCGCTTTAAATGCCGCTCTCTCGAGGTTTCTCTGAAATTCAATAGCACCCAATACGCTTCCGCCGTAGTCCTCGGTCTTAACTGACACAGCAACAGCGGAATTTGCGTTTTTTCCGTCACGCTTGAAGCGGCTCATGCCGTTTACAACAACTCCGTCCTCTTCGCTTGACGCAGCAACAACCTCACCGCCCGGACACATACAGAAGGTATATACACCACGCGCCCCTGTGGTATCAGAAAGAGTATATTCACCCTTGCCGAGCTTGGGATGTCCTGCATATTTTCCAAAAAGGGCTTTATCGATATCAGATTGCAAATGTTCAATTCTGACACCCACCGAAAAGGGCTTGGGTTCGATAATAAAACTACGTTCAAGAAGCATATTGTAGGTATCTCTCGCACTGTGACCGAGAGCCAAGACGATTACGCCGCAATCTATGCTGCCCTCCGTGGTTTCAGCTTTCATCCCAACAATATCCGTGAGCCTTGTATTATATCTGATCTCGCCGCCGCACTCTTCAATTCTCGCAGCAGCACGGGAAACAACATCTCGAAGAATATCGGTTCCGATATGGGGCTTGGCTTTATATAATATCTCATCGGGAGCACCAAAATCATGAAGTCTGCGCAGAACATATGAGCATTTTTCATCGCTGATCCTGGTAACAAGCTTTCCGTCCGAAAAAGTACCGGCACCGCCTGCACCAAATTGAATATTAGTATTTACATCAAGCCCCTCGCCGCAGTAAAAAGCCTCTACCGCTTTTGTCCTTTCGGAAACGCACGAGCCTCTTTCAAGAACTATGGGTGCATAGCCGTTTTCGGCAAGCAGAAGTGCGCAAAAGATTCCCGCAGGACCAAGTCCAACAACTACAGGTCTTGAATTCAGCCGCCGAGTGCCTTTCATAACCTCAATATCATCCCTTGCCGCTTCGGAAATTCCATATTTCTGCAATCTGTCAAGGGAAATGGAAATATTTGATTCGGTTTCGGCAAGCACCGAACAAACGCAAAGGATAGCATCCCTCTTGCGTGCGTCGATGGAGCGTTTATAAATCCTGAAGGAAAAATCACGGCTGTTCATTCCCGCCCTTTTAACCTTTAGCTTGGCTTCAGAAATAAAATCTTCATCGGGGGCGTCAAATGGCTTCTTTATATTATTTAATATAAGCTTTTTCATTATTTTAAATCTTCATCCTCGTATATCCGGACATCTATTTTGTCCATAGCAATAGGATAGAGAGTAAATCCGACATCAAAAGGCTTCACTGTCGGATATCCTGAGTATGTTCCGTCAGGGTTCTTTTTAAGCGTTGAAAGATCAAGCTC
The DNA here is from genome assembly GCA_964411355.1 of uncultured Lachnospiraceae bacterium. Lineage (GTDB taxonomy): Bacteria > Bacillota > Clostridia > Oscillospirales > CAG-272 > SIG710. Next base: position 1,494 of record CAYPKQ010000130.1, on the reverse strand, counting down.
AATTCCGAAATTATCAAGCTTTACTTTTGTAGACGAGCTTGAATCAACAATATATCTGAATGAAAAACCATTGCTGATAAGCTTGAAATCATATCCATCGGGATTTTTAATAACAATTTTATCCGAAGGAACTTCAATTGAAGCACCCACATAATTTTTTAGCTCTATATCCACCGAAAAATTTGTTGTTTGATTCACGTCAACAACACCTGCGGGAAGCTTTACACCTACGAGCATTTCAGTATTACCGCCGATCTTTGTTTCATCTATTTCGGTAAGATGGATATTATCTATCTGACCGAGAACGGCAGGATCTCCTCTGAGCGTGATCTCAGCGGGAGTAAGATTGACCTTGATATTCTTATCATAAATATATCCGTATTTATAGGTATAGGTCAGAGGAACAGTCTTCTCGGTAAAAACATCAACCTTAACAACGAGCGTTTTAAGAGAAGATATTATGTAGCTCGAATTTATCTCCGAACCGTTTTCATCGAGAAGAACTATAGGTGCACTTGCGGTAGTGCTTGTGGTCAGATCACCGAGCTCCGGCGCAGAACGTGCTTCCTTAACCTTTTCGGCAATGCTCTTGGCACCTGAAACCGTAACGCTGTCAACTCCCGCACTTACAACATGGTTATATTCCGAAATAATTGAATAAGTTGGTATTACAGATACAGGAACGTCAATCTCAACTCTCTGATCTATAAAAGCCTTGACACTTGAAGGTGAGACAACCGCATCCAGCTTATCTGCGCCTTTAACCGAAACAGAAAGTCGAACAGTTCCCGCCTTATCGACCTCGCCAACATCGATATATGCAACTATATCGTTCTCGTCCAAAGAATCAACCTTGTTTTTTGCGCCGGTGGCAGTAACGCTGACGGTTTTATCAATAAGCTCAAAAACAGCAAGGTTATTTTTCGCAAGTGTAGTTTCGCCTTCAATGACAACGCTTATATTATCAAATCTTCTTGTGGAAGTTTCGACATTTTTATCATAAACATTGAACCAAATAAAAACTGCGCACAAGAGGCAAACAACATATGTCAGAGTTGAAGCAAGTCTTATGGAAAGCTTGCCTATTTTAAAGGTCTGCTTTTCAAAGCGAGATCTCACCTGATCGACCTTTTTTCGAAGATTGTTATTCTGATTCTTCATAGCCGTGCCCCTTTCTTATTTACTTGCCGAGATCTGATCCTTGTTTTTTTGCTTTTCTTTTTCTTTATCTTCATCGTTTTCGACGATTAGATTTCTTCTTAGCATCTGATATAATGAATCGGTAGAAACATCTTGCTTCAGCTCACCGTCGATGGCATATGAAATATGACCCGTTTCCTCGGAGATCATAACTGCAATGCAATCATTATCACCTTCTGTTGCCCCGACTCCCGCTTTATGTCTTGAACCAAGGTCAAGAGGAAGCAATGGATTGTTTGAAATTTCATCAAAAAGCACTCTCGCCTTTGATATTCTGAAATCGCTGATAACTAC
>CAYPKQ010000129.1:0-7498 GCA_964411355.1 uncultured Lachnospiraceae bacterium | reverse complement strand
GACCGAAGATTTGATGATTTTTCGACATTCGGGAGAGCCGAAAAAGTCAGTGTTTGTAGGGGGGATCTTCTCGAAAATTCTACGCCGAGAACGGTGATTGAGTCCCGAACCATACGCACTACCAAACTGTGCCACACCCCGCTGTTTAATTATCAGACCTATGTATTGTACCACAAATCTGAAGTTTTGTCAAGTATTTTTTGCTTATATTATAACACGCTTTCTGTTGTTTTTTATCAAAATATAATTTCACGGTCTTTGACGGCAAAAATACTGTTTTTTGCCGTCAAAATCGGTTTTTTATTCATGAAAAATCTGTTTTTTCGTCATTATGACCAATTGTTAAAAAATCTTTCTTCGGAGCATTAAATTGTGCAAAACTGTGGAAAACTTTGTGGAAACTGTGTAAAACCTCTTGAAATCAAGGTTCTTTTTCTCGATTTGCTATTCACCCCTGTGGAAAACTCGATGAAGAACTTGTTAACTCCTTTTGGCGGGAAAGTGTTTTTTCCGCATTTTGCACAAAAAAGAAACAAATAGTAAAAATTCCGAATATTTTTCTCTGTATAATTATTACTTTCCAACGCAAAAATTCGCAAAAATCCTCGCAACGATATCCTCCGTAACCTCTCTTCCGTCAATTTCCGCAAGAGAGGACATGGCGCATTCGATATCCGTTCCGCAAAGATCGACCGTAAGCCCAATAGATAGTGCCTCCTCGGCATTTTTCAGATGCGAAAGTGCTTGCAGAATTGCGGAATGTTGGCGCGCACTTGTAACCATGGCATCGTAACGAAGCTCAAAAACTCCGCAGCCAAACATTGATTCAACTTTTTGTGTAAGCTCACGATAGCCCTCTCCGTTCTTCGCGGAAATAGTCAAAACATTCTCTATCCCGGAAAGCATTTGTTTCTTTGCTTCCACATCTATATTTTCAAGATCGCATTTGTTTATCAGAGCTATTACATTTTCTCTGCCCGAAAGTGCGTTCGCCAGTGCAATATCATCCTCTGTAAAATCTTCCGAGGCATCGAAAACGGCAAAGATAAGCTCTGCGCTCTCCATAGCATCTCGGCTTCTCTCAATACCGATGCTTTCAACAACATCCTCAGTTGCTCTCAGACCTGCGGTATCACAGAGAAGCAATGTCACATTGCCAAGGGCTGCAGTTTGTTCAAGGATATCTCTGGTGGTTCCGGGAACATCGGTAACAATAGCCGCATTTCTGCCGAGTATAAGGTTATACAGCGAGCTTTTTCCCGCATTTGTTCTTCCGCAGATAACGGTTTTAACACCTTCTCTTATTGCCCTTGACGCCTTATACGTTGACTCAAGCGTTTCGAGACTGTTTATAGCAGCTTTAACATCAGCAAGCATTTCGTTTTCCGTTAAAGACGCAAGATCCTCATCGGGAAAATCAATTTTTGCGTAAACCCCCGACAAAACATCTCGAAGGCTGCTGTAAACGGAGTCTATACGCTCACTGAGATGACCGTCAAGTCCCTTTCTTGAAAGGCGAAGCTGCCCATCGGTCTTTGCATCAAGAAGTGCGCCCAGATCCTCAGCCCGGCTCAAGCTCATTTTTCCCGAAATAAATGCTCTTCTTGTAAATTCTCCCGCTTCTGCAGGTCTGCATCCCACCGCAAAACAAGCGGAAAGCACCTTTTCTGTTATGAGCACACCGCCATGGCAGCAGATCTCAACGGTATTTTCACCCGTAAAAGACGCCGGAGCCAAAAACACGGTTGCAACACCGTCGTCAAGAATCAAGCAATCCCCTTTTGCATCGTACTCCTTTATAGTTCCATAAACTGCTTTACCGTGACCAATATCGGAAAGGCTCTTTCCACTCTTAGGAAAGAACACCTTTGATGCAAGCTCGATCGCCCGCTCTCCGCTGATCCTTATCATCGCAACCCCGCCCTTGCCTCTCGGCGTTGAAACGGCGGCAATAGTATCAAAAATTTTCATATTGCTCCTTGTGTAAACAGTAATTTAGCGAACAGGCGATAAATTACTGTTTACCTATATATTTAATACAAACATACGGAACGGACATAATATCCGTTCCGTATAGGAATCAGTTGTTCGCCTTTTTATCCTCAAGATAAATAACGATCTTACGGTTGTTTTCAGAGCCGATGGAATTTGTGGAAACACCTTCTATTCCCTGAATTTCGGAATGGATGATGCGTCTCTCATATGGGTTCATAGGCTCAAGCATAACGCTCTTCTTGTATTTTACTACCTTGTTTGCCATACGGCGTGCAAAGATACGAAGAGTCTCTTCTCTCTTTGCTCTGTAATTCTCGATATCAATAGTTATCTTGCAATATTCCTTCTTTTCGCCTTCAACCTTCTTGTTTGCAGCGAGATTTGCAAGATACTGGAGAGAATCAAGTGTGTCACCGTGGTGACCGATAAGAACACCGGCACTTTCACCGTCGATGCTGATAATGGTATCGTCATTATCGCCATCGCGAACACTTACTGTTGCATCAAGCTTCATATCAGCAACGAGCTTCTTAACGAATGCAACTGCCGCTGCTTTGCCACAGAGAACATCCTCAAAGCTTGCAAGAACCTTTGCCTGTGTTCCTCCGATTCCGAGAAAGCCCTTCTTTGCTTCCTCAAGAACAGTATATTCAATAGCACTGACATCGGGAGCTCCAAGCTCCGCTACTGCCTTCCTAAGTGCCTCTTCAACGCTCTTGGCACTAACTGTAATTTCCTTTTTCACGTTTATAAACTCCGTCTTTATTCTTCAGTTTTTTTGTCTTCTTCGCTCGTTTTTTTATCTTCCTTTATGGGAGCAGCCATACCCTTTTTGCCGTTTGCTTTCTCCTCTGCTGCCTTTTTTTCTTCCTCGGCAGCCTTCTCTGCAGCGGCTTTTGCGGCAAGCGCACGCTCTCTTGTGTCCTCAAAGTCCTCGTCATCGATATGGTGGAGCGAACGAACATATTTTCCGCTTGCGTTATATCCGTTTCCGCTCTCATTTTCCTTCTTCTTCGGAGCTTTACTCTTCAGTTCATGCTCGGCTGCCTTATAATCCTCATCGGTAAAGACGGGCATAGGCATTGCCTTTGAGAGAACAAATCTCTTAACGAAAGATAGAATGTTTTTGGATACCCAATAAATACCGACAGCACCGGGCATCACATATGCGAAATATGTGGTCATGAGAGGCATGGTAACATCCATAACGGTGTTTGAGCATCCCATGTTTGCATCCTGTGCTGAAGGCGGCTGATAGGTAAACTTACGCATAAGCTTTGTTGAAGCGAACTGGAAAACGAATACCAGCACAGGAACTATGAGAAGCCAGCTCCATCCGCTCTCACTGGGGATAAGTCCGAGATTGATTTTTCCGAAAACATTGAAATTCGGAAGTGACTCAAGATTTGGAATCTTTTCTGCAAAGCCTTCAACACTGCTGAATGTTTCAAGACCTAAATTTTTGATATGATTGATAAAGGGAATAGTTTGTGAGGTGTTGATATTAATATCGGGCAGAGCCTGGGCTATAATATCCTTTATCGCAGTGATCTGAGCATCCTTAAATCCAACAACATACTTAAGAGGATTGATAACAATACTATACAGCGCCATGATTATGGGAAGCTGTATAAGAAGAGGAAGACATCCGCTCATGGGATTGTAATTTTCCTTCTGGTAAAATTCCTGAATCTCCATTTGCATCTTCTGTCTTGTGGCTTGGTCGTCACGTCCTTTGTACTTATTGCGGATAGCCATTTCCTTGGGACGGAGCTTTGCCTGCTTTATCTGGTTTTTCTGCTGCTTGATATCAAATGGGAGAAAAATTATCTCCACAGCAAGCGAGAAAATGAGAAGCGCAACCATATAGCTTCCCGACCATGATTCAACCCAGCGAAGCACCTGACCGATCCATGTTAAAATTGCGTCTATTTTAATCACATCCTTTAGGGATTTCTATATCATTGCCCCCGTGGGCAAATTTTCATTCGCTTACCCCTTGTTTTTGCGGTTCTTTTTTTCCGGAACGGGGTCGTATCCTCCGCGGCAAAACGGATTGCAGCGAAGAACTCTCCAGACCGTAAGAGCAAGTCCCACAAAAAAGCCTCTTTTCTGAAACGCCTCAATGGCATAGCTGGAGCAAGTAGGTGTAAACCTACAGCTTGGGGCTCCTTTTAGCGGCGAAATGAATTTTTGGTAAAAACGCAGAAGCGCAATACATAAATATTTCATAGCATCAATTTTTTTCTGTAAGCATATCAAGGCGAATGAGTGCATGACGAAGCTCTTCGGCAACCTCATGACTTTTGGCATCATGGCAGCCCTCTCTTATGGCAAGAACAACAAGAAATCCTTTTTTCATAAGGTATCTCTCGTCTCTCTCAACGCTTCTGTATGCTTCTCTGACTATTCGCTTTGCACGGTTACGCTCGTGAGCCTTTCCGTACTTTTTGGAGACCGAAATACCTACCCTATTGAGATATTTTTTCTCCGGGTTTGCCATCATCAGTCGCCTTGCACCATAGTCCTTCAGCACATATACGGATATTCGCTTTCCGACGCACTTTTTTCCCTTGGCATATGCCTTTGAATATAAGTGATGTTCCTTAATTGCAACAAGTTTCATTTTTTATTACCTCCTCATAGGGAGCCGCTTCCGTCATTGTTGTTTTCTTATTTTTTGTAGAATTTTGGAATAAATCAGTTCTGAAAAAATCAAAAACCCCGATCAATTAAAGAGCATTGCACTCGCATCAATCGGTGGTTTTATGATGGTAGCAGAGAGAATCAGTATGTGAGTCTCTTTCTGCCCTTAGCACGTCTTCTCTTGAGTACATTTCTGCCGTCTGCGGTCTTCATTCTCTTTCTGAAGCCATGCTCCTTCTTTCTCTGTCTCTTCTTAGGCTGGTAAGTTCTGAGCATTATCTGCACCTCCTTATAATTGTTTATCGGAAGCGTGTTGCGTTTGTTGCTTTTACGCTTTTACACAATGACACCCAATATTATATCCTGTTTCTGCCTATTTGTCAAGAGATTTTTTAAAATTCCCGCAGATTTCGTTAAGAAAAAGCAAAAACAAGGCAAAAATTGAATTCATTATGTAAAAATCGTTGACTATTTGATAAAAAAATGTTATACTAATGTTGTTATAAACAGTAATTTAGCGAACTGTAGGATACCGATTAAAAAATGAGCTGATCTGTAGGGGACGGCGACCACGACGTCCCCTACAAAATACATCTTCAACAGTTCGATAAATTACTGTTTATTAAAAAAACAAAGCGAGGCAAAAATGCAGATTATAAGTGATTCGGATTTCAGAAAACAGTTAAAGAGCGGAAACATCGGAAATTATCTATTTTTCGGTGAAGAGGACTACCTCAAGGCGCACGCACTTTCACTTGCTTCCGAGGCAATATGTCCCGACCCAACCTTTGCCTTTTTCAACATTACAAAAATTGATGCCGTAAAATTTTCCCCGGATGCGCTTCTTGACGCCATAATGCAGCCGCCTATGATGACCGAAAGAAAGCTCGTGGTGCTCTCCGGTTTTGATTTCACTTCCTCACATTCAAGTGAGCTGAATTCCCTTTATGATGCCTTTGAGCTGCTTTCCGACTATGAATATACCACTCTCATTCTTTCTGTTGCCTCAAACTGCATTGATGTGGGATACCCTTCAAAGCCGTCCGAGGTGCTGAAAAGGCTGTCCGAGCATCTTACACCCGTCAAATTTGAAAAATGCACTCCTCAAAGGCTTGCATCCTGGGCAGAGCGGCATTTTGCTCACGGAGGCGTGAAAATAAACCAAAGAACGCTTGCCTTTCATATTGATTATTGCGGCACGGGAATGTACAATCTCGCAAATGAAATAGACAAGCTCTGCGCATTCGTTCTTTTTGAGGGCAGAGATGAGGTTACGGAGGATGATATAAGGAACGTTTGCATAGCGGATGTTGAATTTGACACCTTTGCCCTTTCAAATGCAATCATGGAAGGCAAAAATTCGGAAGCTCTCAGCGTTCTCGATTATCTGCGCTTCAAGCGCACCGACCCCCTTATTATTTTCGGTGAAATTTCAAAAACCTTTTGTGACCTTCTTTTGGTCAAGAGACTGACCGATGACGGAATGTCCTATTTCGATATTGGAAAAAGCAAGATATTAAATGAATACAGAGCGAAAATTTTGGTGCGAAGCGCCTCAAAAATACCATATGAACGTCTCTATAAAAAGATAAGCCTTTGCACGGAAGCCGACAGAATGTTAAAGCGTTCTCCGCAAGGTTATTCGGCAATAGAAATGCTCATTTGCGCAGACTGACAAAAAGAAAGGATAAACATTATGAAACACTATTTGATTCCAAAGGACGGAAAATTTTTTAAAACCAATCTTCATGTTCATACAACCGTTTCGGACGGAAGCCTTACCCCGGAGAAGGTAAAGGAAATATATAAAGCAAAAGGATATTCTGCCGTTGCATTTACCGATCACCAGATCATGCTACCCCACCCCGAGCTTAATGACGAGGATTTCATCGCAATAACAAGCGTTGAGTACGCAAAAAACAAGGGAAGCTATATGCTTTTGCCCTCGACACATTTCAATGTTTATGCAAAAGACCCCAAAGCAGAGGTCTTTCCATTTTTCCACCCCGAAGGATTTTGGGGTGCTATAAAGCACACAATGGAATACAGAACCGAAAAAATGATAAATTTTGAACCAAGGAGCTTTTCTTACGGTCCGGATGAACTGAACAGAGTTATTAAGGAATGTAATGAAGCGGGATTTCTTGTTTGCTTCAACCATCCCAAGGGATCTCTGCAGAATTACCGCGATTACGGTGGACTTAAGGGTCTTTGGGGCATGGAATGCTTCAATACCGGCGCTGCAAGAGAAGGCTATGAGGACGATATGGACCCCGTCGACGATCTTTTGACAGAAGGCGAACGCAAGGTTTTCCCGATAGCGGCGGACGATGCCCACGGCGAGATCGACTGCTGCGGCGGATGGGTGATGGTAAAGGCTGAAAAGCTTGAATATTCACTTCTCATGGACGCTCTTGAAAAAGGCGATTTCTATGCTTCAACGGGAATTGAGATATATGATCTTTATATAGATAATAATGTTCTCCACATCGAATGCAGTGAGGTCGATGAAATAACTCTGCTCACTCCCATAAGATTCAGAAAGAGCATAAAGAGTAGGGACGGAGAAAAGATCACTTCATGGGATGTTGATATAAGTTGGCTGATAAATACCTGTCGTAAAAACTACGATGAGCTTACAAAGGATACATATTTCCGCCTTGATCTCCGTACAAATGACGGAAAGCGCGCCCATACAAGAGGTTTCTTTGTGGATGAGATAAAAGACTAACATAAAAAACTTCAAAGGGGTTGTGTTTTCAACCCCTTTTGTGTATAAACAGTAAGTTGTCGGGGAGGGGAGTTTCGCCTCTGCGGAGGCGACCGACGCTGCCGTCGGCTCGCACAAGCTTTTAAA
>CAYPKQ010000128.1:0-7515 GCA_964411355.1 uncultured Lachnospiraceae bacterium | reverse complement strand
CTTGCGGACTTGCTCCCGTTCTTACCATCAACGGTGAGGTTTACGGAAGACTTACAAAGGATGATGTTCCTTCCATCCTTGCAAAGTACCGCTAATTCATTCAGTTTATTCCCCATTTGATTTTATTCTGCGGATCTTCCGCAAACGTATCGGAGAATCGGAGAAAAGATATGAAAATCGGTGAGATAAGAGATCTTCTAAATGCAAAGGTAATGACAGGGGATAACATTCTTGACCATGAGGTCGCTTCGGCTTGCTGCAGCGATATGATGAGCGATGTTCTTGCGTACGTTAAGGATCAGGGCGTTCTCATCACCGGTCTTGTTAATCCACAGGTCATCCGTACTGCAAATATGATGGATATGGTCTGCATAGTTTTTGCCAGAAGCAAAATGCCAACAGACGAAATGATCGAGCTTGCAGAGGAGAGCGGCATTGCCGTTATGTGCACCGCAAAGCGTGCTTTTGAAGCCAGCGGTATCCTCTATATGGCAGGTCTTTCAAGAAATGCCGAGGACTGATATGTCTGAAGCACTAAAATTCCATTTTGATATCGACGGTTCGGATTTTTCAAGTGCAGGAGAAGCATCGGTAGTGGTCAAGAAAAAGCTGAGACAGCTTTCCTATGACCCGGAGGTCATTCGCAAGGTTTCAATTGCGATGTACGAGGGAGAGATAAATATGGTGATACATGCCTGCGGCGGCACAGCAGATGTTGAGGTGTCGGACGAGGAGATCACTATCATTCTCCGTGACAAAGGTCCCGGAATACCGGATGTTGAGCTTGCGATGCAGGCGGGATTTTCAACTGCTCACGATAATATCCGAGATCTCGGATTCGGAGCGGGAATGGGCTTCCCGAATATGAAAAAATATACGGACTATTTGAATGTCGATACCGTTATCGGCGAGGGTACGACGGTTACCATGAAGGTAAAGCTCTGATCCCTCTGCAAAAATGAAGCTATCGAGGTACATATGATGTCGGTTTACAAGCACTCGGTATCGCTTGATATCGAAAAATGTAAGGGCTGCACCGCTTGTCTTAAGCGTTGCCCGACCGAAGCTATTCGTATCCACGACGGGCACGCAGTAATCAATTCCGTCAGATGTATCGACTGCGGAGAGTGCATTAAGGTTTGCTCATCAAAAGCAAAAAAAGCCACTCATGACAGCCTTTCTGTTCTGAATGATTACAAATATACCGTTGCGCTTCCTGCGCCGTCCTTTTATGGGCAGTTTGACAATCTCGACAATATCGGATACATAATCAAAGGTCTTCACGACATTGGTTTTGACGATGTTTTTGAGGTGGCTTGCGCTGCGGAGCTTGTGAGTGCATATACTCGCAAGTATATAAATCGTGAAGACATCAAAAAGCCGGTGATCAGCTCTGCCTGTCCCGCAATAACAAGGATAATCAGTATGAATTATCCGTATCTGTGCGAAAATATAATGCCGATCCTTCCGCCAATCGATATTGCAGCTATGCTGGCAAAGGAAAAAGCTCTGCGTGAGCATCCCGAGCTTGATGAAAAGGATATCGGAATAATATTTATTTCGCCATGTCCCGCTAAAGTCAGTTATGTGAAAAACAACTTTGCGGGTGAAAGAAATTATGTCTCTGCCACGGTTTCCGTGAGAGATGTATATTTCGCTCTGCTTGACGTTATGAAGAGAATAGATGAGCCTCTTGAAAATACCGAGGCGGGAGTTATCGGTATCGGTTGGGCTTCTACCGGTGGTGAATCCACCGCTATACTGAATCACCGCTATCTTGCGGCAGACGGTATAGAAAACTGTATCAGAGTTCTTGATAGGATCGATAGCTCTGATATCCATAATCTTGATTTCGTTGAGCTTAATGCCTGTAACGGAGGATGCGTTGGAGGTGCTATGACGGTGGCAAACCCGTATATCGCTCAGGCGAGACTCAAATCGCTGAGAAGATGCTTGCCCGTTTCGCCCAATAAGCCTGCAAGTGATTGGATTCCCGATAAATATTTCCAGGAGAAACAAGTGAAATATAATCCTTACAGTGCGCTTTCATCCGACCGAAAAACGGCAATGCGCATGATGCGCGATATTGAAGAAATCACCAAAAAGCTGCCCGGTCTTGATTGCGGCTCCTGCGGTGCGCCAACTTGTATGGCTTTTGCCGAGGATATAGTTAAAAAAGAGACCAGCGCAGATGAATGTACGGTCATTCTTAGACGTATTTTAAGAGAAAAGGGAATAGGTAAGGAGCTCTTTTATTCGGAGATCGATATTCCCGGTTGCCAAAATAATAATGAGGAGAATGATGATGACGGTAAATGATATTTGTAAGAATATAGAAGCCGAAGTCGTCTGCGGAGACACTTCAAAGGATTTTTGCGGTGTTTACGTTGGAGATCTTCTCAGCAGGGCTATGAGTCATGTGGAGTGCGACAATCTTTGGGTCACTATCATGTCAAATGTGAATGTGGCTGCGGTCGCAACCCTTACCGAGCCTGCGGCAATTATCTTGGCTGAAGATGTTACTCTTCAGGAGGATGCGCTGAAGGGCGCAAATGAAAACGGTATAACGGTTTTGCGCTCACCGCTCTCGGCATTCGAGATATGTGTGAGATTGCATGAAGCGGGTGCGGTATGAGCCGCTACCGCTGTGACCTGCATATCCATTCATGTCTTTCACCCTGCGGTGACGATGATATGACTCCCGCAAATATTGCCGGAATGGCAACGCTTAACGGGCTTCAGATCGTTGCTCTCACCGACCATAACAGTACAAAAAACTGTCCTGCGTTTTTTAAGGCGGCAAAGGCATACGGAATTATCCCCGTTGCAGGCGTTGAGCTTACAACAAGTGAGGATGTTCACGCAGTCTGCCTTTTCAGAGACCTTGTGAGTGCTATGGAATTCGGTGAATTTATCGAAAGCAGAAGGATGCAGATAAAAAACGAGCCGGATATTTTCGGAAATCAGATCATCATGGATGAAAATGATGAAAAATGCGGCGAAGAGGAATTTTTGCTGATAAATGCAGTGAATATTTCGCTCGACGAGGCTCATGAAGAGGTTACGAGACGAGGGGGAGTTTGTTATCCCGCTCATATCGACCGAAGCTCAAACGGAATAATTGCAATGCTCGGAGATTTTCCTCCCGAACCCGGATTTACCGCCTTTGAGCTGAATGATATTGCCTCTCTTGAAAATTCTCTTGTGCGTTTTCCGATAATTAGCGAAAGAGGCTTGGTTCATGTAGCTTCCTCCGATGCTCATTACCTTACCGATATTTCGGAGGAGGGCTTTGAGATCGAGCTTTTTGATGAACCTTATTCTTCCGATAAGGTCAGAGATGCCCTCATAGACTATCTTCTCGGAAAGGGCGGTGAAATAAATGGATGAGCTTTCACTTTACGTTCTTGATATCACCATGAACTCTGTAAGAGCGGGTGCAACGGAAATTTCCGTGGAGCTTTGCGAGGAGAATGATTGGCTTGATTTTACTGTCAGTGATAATGGCTGCGGTATGACACGGGAACAGCTCGAAAAGCTTGAAAATCCTTTCTTCACTACCAGAAAAACCAGAAAGGTCGGTCTTGGAATACCGTTTTTAAAGATGCTCGCAGAAATGACGGGCGGATATGTTAAAATAACTTCGGTGCATGAATCGGCAAGTACCGAACACGGCACCGTGACCATGGCAAGATTCGGAAAAAATCATATTGATTTTATCCCTCTTGGAGATATGGTCGAAACAGTTAAAGCTATCATTCAGGGCGCTCCCGAGATAAATTTTGTTTTTAGGCATTCAAATGAGGCGGGAGAAGTTTTCCTTTCCTGTGCCGAAATGAAAGCCGTTCTCGGAGATATATCGCTGAATGAACCCGAAATACTTGCTTGGATAGGTGAAAATCTTCGTGAGCAGTATGAGGGTATAAGTATTGTTTAAAAAATTTTTATATAAAACGAAAGGAATTTTACCATGAAGTCACTTGAAGAACTTATGGCCATAAAGGCCAAAATGCAGGACAAGGTTGCTCTGCGTACTTCCAGCGGCGAAACACGTATCGTAGTCGGCATGGCTACTTGCGGTATCGCAGCAGGCGCACGTCCCGTTCTCAGCGCATTCGTTGAAGGCGTAAGTGAGGCAGGACTTAGCGATAGCGTTATGGTAACTCAGACAGGATGCATCGGCATTTGCCAGTATGAGCCTGTTGTTGAGGTTTACACAAAGGACGCTGAAAAGGTTACTTATGTAAAAATGACCGCAGAACGTGCAAAGGAAGTTATTGAAAAGCACATTAAGGGCGGCAAGGTCGTTACCGAGTACACAATTGGTGCGCTTAAGAAGTAATTAGGAGGAAAAAACACATATGATTCGTTCACATGTACTTATTTGCGGCGGTACAGGCTGTACTTCTTCCGGAAGTATGAAGCTTCATGACAAGCTCGCAGATGAACTTAAAGCTAAAGGTCTTGAAGACGAGATAAAAATCGTTATGACCGGTTGTTTCGGTCTCTGTGCTCTCGGTCCGATCATGATCGTTTATCCCGAGGGAACATTTTACAGCAGAGTTACTGTTGATGATATTTCCGAGATCGTTGACGAGCACCTTATGAAGGGTCGTATCGTTGAGCGCCTTGTTTATAATGACACAGGCGATGCAATGGGTGAAGCAGAAGCTGAAGCGGCTTCTCTTAGCGAAACAATGTTCTATAAGAAGCAGAAGAGAGTTGCTCTCCGTAACTGCGGCGTTATCAACCCCGAGAATATCGAGGAATATATCGCAATGGACGGTTACTTCGCTCTCCAGAAGGTTCTTACAACCATGACACCCGATGAGGTTATCCAGACAATTCTCGATTCCGGACTTCGTGGACGCGGAGGTGGCGGATTCCCCACAGGTCTTAAGTGGAAGTTCGCTTCAAGCAACAGAGGACAGGTTAAGAAGTATGTTGCTTGTAATGCAGACGAGGGTGACCCGGGTGCGTTCATGGACCGTTCTATCCTTGAGGGTGACCCCCATGCTCTTATTGAGGCTATGGCTATCGCAGCTTATGCTATCGGTGCTGACGAGGGCTTCGTTTATGTTCGTGCAGAGTATCCTATCGCTGTTAACCGTCTCTCCATCGCTATCGAGCAGGCAAGAGAAATGGGACTTCTCGGTAAGAACATCTTCGGCACAGACTTTAATTTCGATATGAGCATCCGTCTCGGAGCAGGCGCATTCGTTTGCGGTGAGGAAACAGCTCTTATGACAAGTATTGAAGGTGGACGCGGCGAGCCTCGTCCCCGTCCTCCGTTCCCTGCAGTTAAGGGTCTCTTTGGTCAGCCTACTGTTCTTAACAATGTTGAGACATATGCAAATATTCCTCAGATTATCCTGAATGGTGCTGATTGGTTCTCCTCTATGGGTACAGAAAAGTCCAAGGGCACAAAGGTATTCGCTCTTGGCGGTAAGATCACAAACACAGGTCTTGTTGAGATCCCCATGGGTACAACTCTCCGTGAGGTTGTTGAAGAGATCGGTGGCGGCGTACCGAACGGTAAGAAGTTCAAGGCTGCGCAGACAGGCGGACCTTCCGGCGGATGTATCCCTGCGCACCTCATCGATACACCTATCGACTATGATAACCTTCTCGAGATCGGCTCTATGATGGGTTCGGGCGGACTTATCGTTATGGACGAGGACAACTGTATGGTTGATATTGCTCGTTTCTTCCTTGAGTTCACCGTTGACGAGTCCTGCGGTAAGTGTACTCCTTGCCGTGTAGGTACAAGAAGACTTCTCGAGATCCTTGATAAGATCATTGCAGGTAAGGGCGAGCTTGAAGACCTCGACCGTATGGAAGAGCTTTGCAACTATATCAAGTCCGCTTCTCTCTGCGGTCTCGGTCAGACTGCTCCTAACCCGGTTATTTCAACTCTCCGTTACTTCAGAGATGAATATATCGCTCACATCGTTGATAAGAAGTGTCCCGCAGGCGTATGTAAGAGCCTCCTTCAGTTCACAATTGACGCTGATAAGTGTATCGGCTGCGGTATGTGCGCTAAGCAGTGTCCCGCAGACGCTATTTCGAGAACAGATTACATCGCTCCCGGTCATAAGCTTGCTTCCTTCGCTATCGATCCTGCGAAGTGCGTGAAGTGCGGTGCTTGTGTAGGAACATGTAAGTTCAAAGCTATTTCCAAGAAGTAAGAAAGGAGACTTTGGATAATGGAAACTGTAAATGTAAAAATTAACGGCAGAGATTATGCCGTAGCAAAGGGTTCCACGGTTCTGGAGGCTGCAAAGGCTGCCAATATCGATATCCCTACTCTCTGCTATCTTAAGGATATAAATGAGATCGGCGCTTGCCGTCTCTGCCTCGTTGAGGTATCCGAGGGCGGTAAGCCCTTCAGAATGGTAACCGCTTGCGTTTACCCTGTAACTGAGGGCATGGAGATCAAGACCAATACCCCCAAGATCATAAATGCGAGAAAACTCAACCTTGAGCTTATTCTCTCTAACCACGAAAAGAAGTGCCTCTCCTGCGTAAGAAGCACTGATTGCGAGCTCCAGAAGCTCTGCCGTGACTACGGTGTTGAGGAAACTCACTTCAGAGGCGTTTCAAATCATTACGCTCTCGATAAGTCCAGCGCAGCAATCGTTCGTGATAATAATAAGTGTATTCTTTGCCGTAGATGCGTTGGTGCCTGCTCCAAGATGCAGGGAATCGGCGTTATCGGTGCAAACGACCGTGGATTTGATACACACATCGGATGTGCTTTCGAGGGTAAACTCGGTGATACATCCTGCGTAAACTGCGGTCAGTGTATCGTAGCTTGTCCTGTTGGCGCACTCTATGAAAGAGACGACACAGCAAAGGTATTCGATGCTCTTGCTAACCCCAAGAAGCATGTTGTTATCTGCACAGCTCCTTCCGTTCGTGCAACTCTCGGTGAATGCTTCGGTTATGAGCCGGGCACAGACGTTGAGGGTAAGATGGTTGCAGCTCTCAAGGCTCTCGGCTTTGATGGCGTATATGATATGAATATGACTGCAGACCTTACCATTATGGAAGAGGCTACAGAGTTCCTCGGCAGACTTAAGAATGGCGGAGCACTGCCTCTTATCACCTCCTGCTCACCCGGATGGGTTAAGTACTGCGAGCATTATTTCCCCGAGATGACAGAAAATCTCTCTACCTGCAAGTCTCCTCAGCAGATGTTCGGCGCAGTTGTTAAGACATACTACGCAGAGAAGATGGGTCTTGATCCTAAGGATATCTTCATGGTATCTGCTATTCCTTGTACAGCAAAGAAGTTTGAGGTTGGCAGAGAGGATCAGAGCGCAGCAGGCGTACCGGATGTTGATGTTGCTATCACAACCCGTGAGCTTGGCAGAATGATCCAGACAGCAGGTATCGACTTCAAGGCTCTTTCTGATGAAGAGTTTGACGCTCCGTTCGGAATCGGTTCAGGCGCAGGTGCGATCTTCGGTGCAACCGGCGGCGTTATGGAGGCAGCTCTCCGTACAGCAGCAG
>CAYPKQ010000127.1:0-7580 GCA_964411355.1 uncultured Lachnospiraceae bacterium | reverse complement strand
GGGGGAAAGCCTTGGGAGCGTTTTGGTCACTTTGGGGCGTGCCAAAGTGACTGCCGCGCGGCATGAGCGCATATAGTGCATTGAAACATAATAGAAAATAAATATTTTTTATAATTATTTGACAAATCCTCTTATATGTGGTATAATAATACAATAAGATATTATGGAGTATTATCCTCAATTGGAGGTTTTGTGTGAATTTCAGTAATTTTCGCAGAAATAAGGGCGATTTTGAGTTGCCTATCCATCCCGACACGCTCTCAAAGGGCGCAAAGCTCTTTTTGACCGTCATCTCTTCTGCACTCATGGGCATATGCGGTTATTGCCTTTTGATAGGAATAACATCAAATGATCTCGGTCTGCTTTCATCGGCAGTACTGCTGGGATATTTTCTGGGTTTTATAACCGGCGGCATATGTGCTCTGCTGGTGCTTGAAGCACCGAAGCTTGCGCCTTTGCCCCCGCTCCTTTCCTTTGTATTTATTCTCGTATATTTCATAGCAAGAAGCGGAGGATTCAGAGTTGCGTTCCTCTTTGGAGCACTTTTTTCACTTCTTCCATTTGTCCTCGGGCTTGTTCTTGCTCTTGCAATGAAAAAAGACATAAACAGAGTGGGAGCGATTCTCGCATCCGCTATCGGAGCCGGTGTATTCTTTCTTGTGATACTGACTTTTTCCGTATATCTTGCAGGCGGAGTAATAAACGGTGAGGTTTTGATCTCGCTTGTCGAACAGATGCGAGAGGGAATGAACGAATATTTTGAAGCTCAGCTTCTATTCATGAAGGAGAATTTTCCTCAGTACGATGTTTCTTCGATAGACCCCGCAGCTCTTGCAAACGGAGTGATAAATCTGCTCCCCGCAACTGTTGTACTTTGTTTCTCTGTGGCAGCATTCTTCTCAAATCTTTCACTTCTTGCGCTTCTCAGAATTTACGATCTCTATCACAAGACAGAGCCTCGCGACAGAGAGTTCAAGGTGAGCGTAGTAACGGCTGTCGTTTTTGCCGCAGCCTATCTGCTGTCTGCATTCCTTGCCGACAGTCCTGCACTTGCGGTTCTTGATAATGTATATATGATTTTGATGCCCCCTATGGCTGTTGCGGGTCTTATGTCCTGTCTGCCGAGAAGAGAGGGAAATACCGTAAAGATCGGATGCTTGCCTCTTGTTATCTCGGTTCCGCTTATTTTTATACTTCCGGGCGTAGGAATTTTTCTTCTTGCTTTTTTCGGAACATTTTTCACAATAAAGGAAGCTGTTTCGATGCAAAAAAAGAAATCGGATAAGTAAAATTGCTTTAAAATATGAAGGAGGCGGCCTCCCATGAATGATAATGAAAACAGATCCCCAAGTAATGAAAAAAGAAAAATGGGGAAAAAGAACACCTATTTCAATTACCCGCTTGCTTTTTTCCTCTGTGTCGGAATCGGCGCAATTATCCTTTCTCTTGTGTGGCTTGTGAGCGCATTTACCAAGATCTCCGGTTTTTCGCTTCTTGTTTTTGCTACCGTTATGTATGTTTTTGCGATTTTTACGGTGGTGACCTTACTTGCCATTTTCGGCAGGACTGCAACAAGACGCGAGCTTATTCTTCACCGCTTTGACAAAATGCTTGACAATATGGTCTATCCCTATATCATAACAAATGAAAAGGGAATAATCGTTAAGCATAATCATGCGGCACATGAGATCTTTGAAAAGAAGGCGCATGGACTTATGCCCTCAATTTCAGAAGTCATGCCGTTTATCACACCCGAGCTTATCGTTCGCTCGGTTGGGGAAAGGGTTGAGCTTCAGCATAAGATAGATGATACTCCCGAGGGAACAAGATATATACTGATTCGGAGCACCGAAACCTTGATAGGTGATCTGAAAAAAACTGCAGACTCAACAAAGGGAATTTATTATCTTACGACCCTCATTGATATCACCGAGGAGAAGCTGCAGCTTATCTCTGTTGCCAGAAGGCTTGAAAATGAGACCATCGTTATGGGCAGAGCGGAGATAGATGACCTTAAGGCTTTCTCAAATTCAACCGGAATTTCTGAAAAGGATGCATCGGATAAGGTCCGCGAGCTGCTTACCGATTGGGCGCTTCATCTTGAAGGCTCGATTTTTGAGCCCGAAACGAGAAAATTCGTCATCATGATGCCGCAAAGCTCCTTTGGGCGCTGTATAAGAGAGAAATTTCAGATCCTCGATACCATTCGTGAGGCTGTGTCAACAAAAGAGGACGAGCTTACCGTTTCCATGGGCTTTTCGGCAACGGGAAATAACCTTTCAGAGCGAATGAGAAATGCCGATATCGCATTTGAGCAAAGAAAGAGCGGAAATAAGGTCGTTATCAATACCGCAGGCGAGATGACGTATTACGGTAGAGACAGAAGAAAGGCGATAAGCGAGGGAAGCAGCGAATACAGACGAATTGGAAACACTCTGCGCCGTCTGATCGGCGAAAGCGGTGGAGTCCTTATTATGGGACACAGCCGCCCGGATTATGACAGCATCGGAAGCGGGATCGGAATTGCAAAGCTGGTCTCCGATATTCGTAGCGATTGGCATATCGTCATAAATGACCCCGAGGATGAGAATTTTTCAAGAATTACGGAGGATATAAGGGGCAAGGAGGAATACGAAGGCAAGTTTATCGGAGAAGCGGAAGCGATGAGGCTTGTAAGAAGCGACACATTGCTTATCATTACCGATGTAAACTGCACTCAGAATATGGAAAGTCCGAATCTTTACAGAGCACTTCGTGAAAAGACGGGCGGAAAAATAGTTATTCTCGACCATCATGAGAAAAATGACCGAACAGCAGAGAGCGATTTTTCCTATATCGACACCTCATGCTCTTCGGCCTCCGAAATAGTTTCGGGTGTTCTGGAAATATCACTTCATCATACAAAGCTGCTGGGTGAAGAAGCAACGGCACTTCTTGCCGGTATAATGCTCGATACAAAGAATTTCACTCAATATGCAAGCGGTAAGACATATGCGGCGGCGGAATATCTCAGTCGTTCCTCGGGCAAGGCGGAAAAGGTCAAAAAATTATTCGATGCCGATTATGAAACCTTCTCTGCGGAATATTCCATCGGAGCTAATATGCGCCTTATAAGCGGCGGCAGAATTGCACTTTGCTCCGGAGAGGGACTCTCTGATGAGGCAAAGACAAAGATCGTCATCGGCAGAGTTGCGGATCGCCTTATGAATATGGAGGGAATCATGGCTTCCATAGTCATTGCGGAAAGCGGTACGAGGATAAATGCAAGCGCAAGATCGAACAACAATAAGGTAAACTGCGCCGCACTTCTCCGTGGCGTTGGAGGCGGCAACTTCAACAATGCCGGAGGACGGAGCGAAGAGCTGACTCTCCGTGAATTTGAGGACATAGTTCTCAGAAATGTTGAAGATTTTATGAAGGAAAATTTAGGTGAGGCAGAGCCCTCAGGGACAAACAAATAAAAATAATTTTCCATTTTCAAATTATTCACTTATATAATTTCTCCTTTCCCCGGGAGAGGCAAAATACCATGGGGAGAAAGGCAAAACTATGAAGGTTATTCTTACACAGGACGTTAAGGCACAGGGAAAAAAGGGACAGATGATAGAGGTCTCCGATGGCTACGGCAGAAATTTTCTCATTGCAAGAGGACTTGCTATCCCTGCCGATAATAAGGCTATAAACGAGCTTAAAAACAGAGAAGCATCTGCGCTTCATAAGATCGAGGTTGAAAAAGCAGAGGCAAGAGAGATTGCCGCAAAGCTTGAGGGTATTCTTGTTAAATTTACAATGTCTGCTGGCGGCGACGGACGTCTTTACGGCTCTGTTACCTCAAAGGATATTGCAGATGAGCTTGAGAAGAAGCATGGTGTTGTTATTGATAAGAGAAAGATATCTCTTCCCGATCCTCTTAAGGCTTTCGGCTCTTATACTGTTGAGGTCAAGCTTTATACAGAGATAATCGGAAAGATCAATGTTGTAATTACCGAAAAATAATTATTTGCGTCATTTCAATTATTATTTTTGATAAAGGCGGACATAATAAAACATAAGGATTTGAAATCATGAATGAAGAAATGATCCGAAAACAGCCCTTTTCGATGATTGCGGAGCAGTCACTTCTTGGCTCGGTGCTGATAGACCCCGAATGTCTCAACCAAATTGCGGGTGAGATAGCTCCCGAGGATTTTTATATCTCGGAGCATTCAAAAATATTTGATGCAATGCTGGGGCTTTACAGAGTAAACGGTGTTATAGACATCGTAACTCTTATAGATCAGCTTGTTCAGGGGGGCGTTTATGATAAAAGCGGCGGAGAAGACTATATCAGAACTCTCGGAGAAGTCGTTCCGAGTGCGCTGAATATAAAGGACTATGCAAAAATAGTTAAGGATAAGAGCGTTCTGCGTAAGCTTATCGAGGTCAGCGGTGATATCTCGGATAAGGCTTACAGTGAGCAGGACAGTGTTGATAATATCCTTGAAAATGCCGAAAAATCTATCTTTGATATTGCGCAGAAAAAGGAAACCAAGAGCTTTACACATATAAGAGACGCACTTATGCAGGTCTATGACCACCTGCACGAGCTTAATACCAATAAAGAAGCAACACAGGGCGTTGCAACCGGATTTGCGGGGCTTGACGGTGTTCTTGCGGGTATGGGAAAAAGTGACCTTATAATTGTTGGCGCACGTCCCGGTATGGGTAAGACTTCCTTTGTTCTTAATGTTGGAACAAACGTTGCAAGAGCTACGGGCAAAGCGGTTTGCATTTTCTCTCTTGAAATGTCGGCTGAACAGCTTGTAACGAGAGTTGTTTCAAGCGAGGCGATGATAGATTCTCACAAGCTTCGTACGGGTGAGCTTGCTCCCGAGGACTGGAATGCACTTGCGCATACCTCGGAATGGCTCTCAAAATGCAATATTCTTATTGATGACACGGCGGGAATTACCGTTATGGGTATGAAATCCAAGCTCCGCAGAGTTGATAATCTGGGACTTGTGGTAATCGACTATCTTCAGCTTATGCAGAGCGACCGAAAGAGTGATAACCGTGCTCAGGAGGTCTCGGAAATTTCCCGTTCCATCAAGCTTATGGCAAAGGAGCTTAATGTTCCTATTCTTTGCTGCGCACAGCTCAACCGTGCGGCAGAAAAGAATAATGATAAAAGACCTATGCTCAGCGACCTTCGTGATTCGGGTTCTATCGAGCAGGATGCGGATGCGGTGCTTTTCCTTTACAGAAGCGAATATTATCAAAAAGAAGATGAAAACGGCGAGCCGCCTCCGGAAGCGAATACAGCCGAGGTCATCGTTGCCAAAAACAGACACGGTTCAACCAATACCGTTAAGGTCGGTTGGATAGGTAAATATACAAAGTTCCGTTCCATTGCGCAGGACGGAGCTTCAGGTGCTTAAAATAATGCCGCTCGGCGGATTTATTCCGCCGAGCGAGATGCTTGCTACTTTTCCGTGGGAAGAAAACGGAAACGAAAGAAAAATTCTTGCCGCCTTTTCGGGCGGTGCAGATTCTTCTCTTATGCTTCGCCTTCTCCATGACTGGTGCAGAGAAAATTCCTTTTTGCTTTATGCCGCTCATGTAAATCACGGAATACGTGGCGAGGAAGCCATCAGAGATAGGGATTTTTGTGCATCGGTCTGCGAAAAAATGGGAATAGAGCTTTTTATTCTCAATACGGACGTTCCTGCCATTGCAAAAGCGACGGGAAAGAGCATTGAGAGCGCCGCAAGAGACGTGAGATATGATTTTTTTGCGGAGATCATGGAAAAAAACAATATTCCTTTGCTTGCAACTGCTCATAATGCAGACGATAATCTTGAAACTCTGCTTTTCAGACTTGCAAGAGGAACAGGACTTCGGGGACTTTGCGGTATCCCTCCCGTGAGGGAGCTTGGTGACGGCAGATTTGTCATAAGACCTATTCTTCCCATTTCAAAGGCGCAGATACATGATATTTGTGCAAAGAATGGCATAGAATATGTATATGACAGCACAAATTCCGATCAGATCTATGCCAGAAACAGCATAAGAGCCTCGGTGCTTCCAATTCTTCGGACGATAAATCCCGATGTGGAGCGCACTTCGGTTCGTACCTGTGAGAGCCTCAGAGCTGATCTTGCTTATCTTGAAGATGCGGCAGAGGAGCATATTAAAAGAAATGAAAATGCGAAAATAGAAGAGCTTGTACTATTGGGGAGACCTATTTTCAATCGGGTGATCCTTTATCTTTTCGGAGAGGCGGATGAGATGATGCTTGAGGGTGTTCATCTGGATGCCATATATGAGCTTGTGAGGAAGGGCAGGGAGCATTCATCCATTTCTCTTCCCGGGAAAAAAACAGCGGTGATAGAGAACGGCAGACTTATTTTTAGAATTGAATCTGATAAATCCGAAAAAGAAGCTTCCGTTCCCGAACCGATTTCGCTCTCGGCGGGAGAAAACTTTTTTGGAGATTATATTTTGCTCATTGATGAGGGGCTTTCCATCAAGCCTTCACATTCAACACATCAAATTCAGAAAAATAAGGAAAATATTTACAAGTTATTTACACAAGTTTATCTTGAATCTGATAAAATAAATGGTAAGCTTTTTGTAAGATGTCGAAAAAGCGGCGATAAAATATGCTCGGGCGGTATGTCAAAGGATGTTCGCAAGCTTTTTTCAGAGAAAAAGCTGTCTCTTAGGCGGCGTATTTCATATCCCGTTGTGTGCGATGACGATGGGATAGTTCTGATCCCCGATATAGCAATAAGGGACGGAATAAAAGCTAAAAATACTGATAAAAACAAGACACTTAGGATAAGATTTTATGCTATGACTGACTTAAGTGACATAGAAAGGCTGGAAAAGACATGAATAAGGACATTGAGGAAATTCTTGTTGGAGAAGAGGAGATCGGCGAGATCTGTCGGAATATTGCTGCAAAGATAAGCGATGATTATAGAAATTCCGATAAAAAACTGCTCCTGCTTTGTATTCTCAAAGGCTCTGTTGTATTTATGGGCGAGCTTATGAAGAGAATAGACATACCGGTGGAGATAGACTTTATGAAGGTATCTTCCTATGGTGCCGGCACTGCAACTACGGGAAATATCAATATTCATCTTGACCTTCAGAGAAGGGATATGAATGAAATTGATATAATCATAGTTGAGGACATAATCGATAGCGGAAGAACTCTTTCGCATCTTACCGAATATCTGCGCATGAAGGGTGCGCATAGCGTGAGAACCTGCACCCTGCTTGATAAGCCGTCTCGCCGTGAGGTGGATTTTGAGCCGGATTATTGCGGAAAGGTCATTCCCGATGAATTCGTGGTGGGCTTCGGTCTTGATTATGACGAAATGTACCGCGCGCTTCCCTTTGTGGGCGTGCTGAAAAGAGAAGTTTACGAGGGGAAATAAAGGTCACCTCTAAAAAATACTGCAAAGGCATAAGGAGCATTGATGAAAAGCAATTTTAAGGTCATTTTGTTTTATCTTGTTTTGATTGGGGTCATTATTCTGACTGTGACGCAGATATTCAAAACAACTGAAACAAAGGTTGAAAAGCTTGATGAT
>CAYPKQ010000126.1:0-7581 GCA_964411355.1 uncultured Lachnospiraceae bacterium | reverse complement strand
CAAGGATTTTAAGTGCCTGTTCAATGTGCTTTGCCCCGATTTTTGTATTCTGTATGTTCCTTTCGGAAGAAGAAGAAAATGGGGGATTCATAACGATGACAGTCGGCTCGATCTTGTCACCGAGAATATTGTCAAGCTGTTCTGCATTCTCATTCCAAAATCCGTCAAAAGGCAGATTTTTGAGAATATTCAATCTGCGATCGTCAAGTTCATTTACATAAACTGCCGCACCGTCTTTCTTCGCAAACACCGCAATACCGCCTATACCTGCGGAAGGCTCGAGCATAATATCATTTGCGTTTACATTCGCAGCATAGTTCGCCAAATATGCAATGGAAGGCGGAGTAGAAAACTGCTGATATTTTATCATTTCTTCAGTTCTCTTTGTTTGCGTAGGAAGAAGCTCTAAAACCTCAAGCATTTTTTCTGGTGAAACATCTTTCATCGAAAGAATATGCTGATTCACGCCCAGCTCCATGGCATCATATGCGTCTTTTATTGTGTAAGCATTATCAGCCATAGAACCACCAAAAGCAACATTAGCTACTTTTGTAAGCTCATCCGCTGATATTTTCTTACCATTCGCCAATTTTAAGGAAACAAATTTAGCAATCGCCTTTGTTCCTTTGCTCTTAATTACAGCATTATCATGCGAGCTTTCGCCTGTAGGTGTTACATTTGGCGTTTCAATCTTCTCTATGCCGTCGTTATCGGTGCTTTCTTCTATTATATCACTTTCAGATGATTTTTTCAACGGTGCAGTATATTTTTTAAGTTTTTCTGCATCAGAAGCCAAAGCCTTATTTTTAGCTGCGATCTGCTCACTGTCAAGCATACTGTCGGGGAAATATTTCAGAAAATCTCCCTCGGAGGGGTTGACAACGCTGACTAAATCTGTTATACTGATAACAGAAGTCGGAGGAGCGGTATTCAGTTGGTTTTGCCCAAGGTTGCCGCTGAGATCCCGGCTTTCTTTTTTTGTCAAAACTACACTTAAATACAGTTTATTGGTTTTGTCATCAAACTCTTTGACTTCAAGTTTTACAGGGATAACACTTTTTTCGTCTCTCAAAGCACTCGCAAGGACATACATTTGCTTAAGTGTTGTGTCTGCTCTGACAGTTCCCAAATATTTATCCTTATGAGTTTCGATACCAACAGCATTTTTGATAACATCCGGGAACACAGAAAGCATTTTAATGAAATCACCATACAAAGCGTGCTGTTTATTTATGCTTTCTTTCAAAGAGCCATTTGAATATTCAAAATCAAGCTCTATATCGGGATTAAAATATGATCTGTTGAGTATTCCAAAATCGTTTGCAACCTTCTCAATGATAGGCTTTGCATCCTTTTTAAAAGCTTGCTGCAAGTCATCAAAATCAATATCTTTAAGCGCCTTTGCCTTTTCAGCATCAAAGCTGACAACATTGACGCTTTTTTTGTTTAATAACTCCGCTCTCTCTGAATCACTCATGCCGACTGTTATTTTTGTGTTTCCGGCAGGCAGGTGCGTATCATTTTCAGCCTCGTTGCGTACACTGCTATTGACAATATTATTTTTCTGTGATATAATATTGTCAGAAGCTGTACTACTGGTCGTTTCGGACGTAGAGGAAAGAGCATTTGCATTTTCCGCAGTAGCAAGGCTTCTTTTTTTATACATTGTTTGTATTGCAATATCTTGATGCTTCCGTGAAACATAGGCTACGACATAATTTTTTCCGTCAATATTTTTTTCAAATAAGAGAGCCGGTTTGCCCTCGTATTTTTTATCTGACAAACTAACATCATCAGGGTTAGTAATGACTGAAGGAATATTTTTCAAATCTTCCGTTGTTATGGGATCTTGACCTCTCGCCCCCTCCGCTTCTCGATTTCCGTGGGAGTTAAGCAGTATTTTCCGTATCTCATACCCCTTAAGCGCAATATTGTGATTTGACACATCAACACCTGTTTTTTCAAGTACCATATGCGCAGTTGAATCGGGAATTTTACCAAAGTATATTTTTTTATGGGTGTCCTCGTTGTTTAAAACTTTTTCAACAAAAGCGTCAAACTGTTCATCATTTTCATATACTATAATCGTGTTGCTGTTTTTCCAATTCTGTTTTTCTTTATCGGTAAAAGGAACAGCACTTTCATTTTCTGTAGTTTCGACATTTACAAAATCATATGTAGCCGAAACGCCTGTACTGTAGTCAATACTAAAGCCTGTATCGCTGAATTTCAAGCCTTTAAGGTCCGCCGTGCTAACAGAACCGTCTTGCTTTTTGGTACGCAAATTTGTGTTACTGATGCTCTCCAATGTGCGAATTTCCGATTCACCGTTACCAAAAATAACATGAACCTTATTACCGATATGTGATTTAACATAGTCAATAAGTCCTGCTTTGGTATTAAACGGCACTTTACCATTCTCAATATCATTTGATACAGATTCTGCATACAGTTTATTATCGAGAATATTCTTTGCCTCGTTTGTATATGCGTTAAATTCATCGGTCTTTTCGGGATAAAAGCTTGTTCCGGATGCCCCTCTTATGTAGGAAACATCATTAAACGAAAGATTTTCGTTTAAATATTCCGCAATTCTCTTGGATTCTGATATTTTCTTGCCGTCCGTAACCTTAATTCCCGATTGCAAATGTGTAACAACGAAGGCACCGTTTTCCTCGTTCCCATGAACACCGTATTTACCGCAAATCCAGCCCTTAACTATCATTTCCTTGGGTTCGTTTATTCCGAACCTTGATATTCTGAACTCGCCTCTGCGCATTTCGGAATTTGCATAGTCTATATCCGCTTGATTAAAACGGATTTTTCCGTTTTCATCATGTTTAAAGGAGGCAGGAAGATCACTGTCTTTGCTCTCCTGAGCGGAAATCTGTGCATCAGATACAGAAATATTGTAACCGCTACCAAGTTTGTTTTTGTAGCTGTCAAGTGTGCTGACAGGAAAGCCTGCCATTTGAACCCTTTTTCCGTTTACGGTCTTGCTTGTAAGAGTAAGCCCCAATTTATTTGACAGTTCAACTGCTTCATCCCCGTATGCTTCGTAAAAATCGCCTACTCGTGTAAGAGTGATGTTTTTTTGTTCCGCTTGAGCTTTATCATTATCAGAAATAACTTCGTTTTTTTCCATCCCGAAAATTTCTGTTCTCACATTTGAAATCTGAGCAACAGCATTGCTAACAATATTTTTTATCTGTGTCGCAATTAACCTGTATTCACCCGCATTTTGAACATTTGTAGGGATAACATTATGAATAATGGTTTGTGGCAACTCTGCAGATAGATCATTTCCATCTGTTGTTAAAATAGCAATGTTGTATTTTTCGGGATAGCTGTTTTTCAGTGCTTCAGCGTAAGATTTTGCATACTGAGTGATCAATTCAACATTTTCGGTAACATTACCGGATTGCATTGCTTTAAAGTTTTCACTAAATAATTTCCAATAAATGTTGGATAAACCTGCGGTATTTCTTATCTGCTTAACAGCACCGCTTGTAATTTTCGATATATCATCAAAAACACTACGGATAGTTTTATCACTACCTACTAATGCTTTTTCAATTTCAAGTGCTGATGCAATAACTTCTTGTCGCGACGCATCGTCTGCATCATTTGCAACAAGGATACTTTCCAGCCTCTTTATTTCGCCGCTTGCATCTTCAGGCGTAAACATTGTAATCTCGTCAGCCTCTATTATTCCGGTTAGTTCACTCGATGCGGAAACAGGCGCAACCGTTGCTTTTGAATCAACAGTAGTAACAGAAGGAATCACGGTGGGTGTCTTATTCTCCGTGGGAATGTTCGCTGACGGTGTGGAAACAACAGGTGTTGAAGTTGTACCACTATTTGCGGTTTTTGGCATGGTGGATAAATCGGTTATCGGAGTACCAACACCACTCAAAACCGAATTTGCGTTGTTTCTGATCGTTTTTAATTCGGAAAGAATAGAATTTACATATTTGTCCTGACCAACCAAGCGTATCGTCTCGGGAGTAAATGTGTACTCAACCCCGTCTATAGTTACACGATACTCTTTGCCCGTCAAATATGATTCTATTGCATTACTGTAACCAACAACATTTTTTGCAAATTTGCGAATACCGGATATATCGTTTTTATTGCTAATGTTGGCTCTTGCCATTTTTTCATAATCAGCCGCCATTTTTTGATACAAGCTATCAAGATATTTTTTGTTTTGTGCTGAAGTTTTTATTGTATTTATACCGGACGAAAGCGCGCCAAACGCAAAAGCTACGCCAATATCTCTTGCCATTTCTTCTGCGGAAGGTCTATACTCTTCAGGATAGAGAAAATAAGTTGAAGCAGCTTTACCACCGGAAAATGCAGCAGAAGAAAAGCCGTTGCGCACAATTTCGGGAATGATTTTATGCTGTAACCCTTTGTTGAACAGGATTTTTTCCCCGACAGAACCAACTATGTTACTTAATGCTCCACCGGTAGCACCACCAACAAAATTTGTGCCGGTACTAATTAAAATTTCTTTTAAATCTCCTCCATCAAAGGCTGATTCGGAACCACCTGCCACCGCAAAGGTAATACCGCTATTTATAGCATTTTGCACCCATTTAGGGCTGCTCGATATCCATTTGATTCCCTTTGTTACTGCTCCAACACCTTTTCCAAGAGCAGCATAAGCAACAGCAGATCCACCTATATTTCCACCAATGTTTGCAAGTTTATGTTCGTTTACGGTTTTTGCGTACATTTCCGATGGCGTAACCAAGTTTTCAGAGTCCAAACCGGCTTTTTCATATTGTCTTTTTGTTCCCCAATCGGCTGCGGCATTTATAGCTCCAAAAGTTGCTCCGTCAGCAAATCCGACACGTCCGGACATAAAAGCGCCGAGGTCTGTTTGTGACCATTTATAGCGTTCATTATTGTTTACAAGCTGATAAAGGACTTCCATATCCTTATCTTCTTGTTCAGTAGAAAGCTTTTTTCCACCTATACCCAAAATTCCGCCTTCATAATTTGGAGAGAAATATGTACGCATTGAACCATCAACTCGCATTGTATGGTTATGCTCAGACGCCCATTTTTTCAGATCGTCAAAATCAAACTCTGCAGGATCTATATTATACCTTGCAAAAGTTGGATTGCTGTTTATACGGTCATCCTTTGCCTTCTTTTCCGCATACACTTTAAAATCCGAAATAGCTTTTTTCTCCTCGTCATTTTTCGGTGTATATTCGTCAGCTCTGTTGTTCAAAAGAGCATTATATGCACCGTAGCTTATCGAACCGAAGCTTTTTCCGTCTGCGGATTTAAGCTCATAACTGCGCTTTTCGGGAGCGATATATCCCCTTTTATCAAGACTTTTTTGAGCTTGCTCCTTCCAGTTTTCGCTTTTCTTAGTTGTTGAAGCGGAGCTTACTGTCCCCTGCGCACTTGATGTGCTTGTAGGGGCAGTTTTAGATCTGTTTTCAATACTTTTCTTTGCGCTTTCCTTCCAATTTGTCATATTGCACCTTCTCTTATCTGTAATGGGGGTCTTTCAATACTGCATATACCTGATCTTCTGTAATTCCGAACTTATCATAAAGCAAATATTCCTTCTGTTCCTGAGTAAGATCGTTGGATTCAAACACACGGATGATAATATAATCCGCATCAATATTTGCTCTCTTATATTGATTCTCTCCTGTCTGCTCTAAAGCCTTGAAATCTTCACCGTATTTAGCTGAAACATCATCGTTGAGGTATTTGACCCATGCCTTTACCTCTGTTTCCGTGAGTGGATTATTTTCCGATGCTGTTCCAGAGACAGGGGGATTATCGACTGTATAATTCGTACCGTAATAGTAGTTATAAGCATCAATAACCGTTTGAGAAATCTCACCGTTTTTAATTGCTGAAGCTACCTGGCTTGCTGTAAGAGTCGGCTTTGTAGTAGTCGTTCCCGAAGTGCTTGCGGCGTTTTCCGAGGCGGCTATCTGTGCATCAAACTGCCTTGCTGCTTCTGTTTTCTTCATGCCGGGAACAACATAATTACCGTCATCATACTTTCCGTATGCTCCGTAATTGCCCATGATCTTATAATATCTTGCAAGTGCCGCCGCATTGTATGCCTCCGTATTGCCTGCAGCTTTTGCATTTGCCATAACTGCGGCAAAATCAACATCCTTGTATTCATCCTTGATGGTGCCGTTTTCGTTCATATAAGGATTATTAGATACTGTCCATTCATCGGGAGCATAGCCGGTAACAGAGGCTATTTCGGACTTTCTTGCAACATCGTTATTCTTTGATGTTTCATCCTGGTTATAAACTCTGTCAATGTTAACTCCCATATCGGAAAGAAGTGCCCTTGCATGATCCAATTTTTGCTGATATGCATCAAGCACCGCAGTTTGTCCTTGACTTATAAGCGCAGACTGCTGACGGAGAGCGTTTGCAGCCGCAAAGCTGTCGATATTACCGCCGTTTGAGCCGGCTTCGCTTGCAACTTCATTGTCTCTGCCCTGAAGCCCTGCAAGATCATACTTTGCAAGAATTGCCTTGGCTGTTTCTGTTTCAAAGGGATTTGTATTTTTTAAGTCCTCATATTCCTGATTATATTTTGCAAACAGATTTTCGTTCTCTTGCTTAACAGCCGTTTCTGCGGAACGGACTGTTCCGCTCCTGTTTATGTAATCGTTAAAAGCATTGTCGAGAACCGTTGTGTCAGTCCAATATGAATTACCGTCAACAACAGAATCGGGAACACCTATCTTTTTACCTCCGAAAGACACCTCACCTGTGAGGCTGTCAAGGCTTATCAAATTATCAATGTCACTCTGCGACATACCTTTCGACTGCCCCAAAGAGTATAAATAATCCTTTGTTGAGGTTTTACCCATCTTCGCCCATTTGTCATTTATGGACTTTGCTTTTGCATAGTTTGAAGCGGAAAGTTCATCAGCTATATCACCATAGCCGTTGCTTCTCAGCTGATTATAATACTGCTGTGCCTTTTCTGCTGCGCTGTTTTTTGTGGCTGTATCGCCTGTTTTGTTCGCGCTATCCCATTGACCTTTCAATTTATATATTGCATTAACAGCAGAATATGGATTGTATGCCATAACCTTTTTCACTCCTTTTATATCTTGTTTTTGTATCGACTTCCGAGCATTTAAACACCATTTTTGCGCACATACTCCGCAAAGTTATGTATCAAGGTATAAAGATGTTCCAATTTGACTACGTTGCGAAGCCAATAAGACGGGGTATTTATAACGCCCTTTGCGGTCAAAAGGTCGAGATCGGCTTCAAGCTCACTCTTTGCTGTGTATGTCCCGGTCTTGTTTGGAATGCCGAGAACAGTCTCGGGATTTATCTTTTCAGTACCGCAACGAACCTCAAAATGAAGATGTGCGCCGAAGGAATAGCCGGTATTGCCCATGATGCCGATCTTGTCCCCTGCTATCACCGTCTGCCCCACGGAGACTGCGCGTGAAGCAAGATGGCAGTAATAATAATCATACCAATCCGAGCCTCTTACGCAGACATAATTGCCCCACTGCCATGTGGGGTTGCTTTTGTCGGTGACGATGCGGGAACGGATTA
>CAYPKQ010000125.1:0-7679 GCA_964411355.1 uncultured Lachnospiraceae bacterium | reverse complement strand
TTGTCAATTGCTTTCCTAAAAATTTTCAATATAATTAAATTACGAAACAAAAAAGGAAGGTGATTTTTGTGAAAAAGGTAAAAATAGGTATAGTTGGTGTTGGAAAAATAATTACAGATTGGGCGCATTTGCCGCAGTACAAGCAGCTTGGCGATATCTGTGAGATAAGCGCTATATGTGATATCGATAAGGAAAAGCTGGCAAGGGTCGGAGATGAGCTTGGAATTCCCGCCGAGCGTCGCTTCACCGATTATAAGGAGCTTATAGCTTGCGATGATGTGGATGCGATTGATATTGCGACATGGAACAGCGTTCACTGTGAGATAGCAATGGAGGCGGTAAAAGCGAGCAAGACCTTCAGCGTTGAAAAGCCGGTTGGTATGAACTATAAAGAGGTTTGCACTCTTAATGAGGCTGCAAAGGCTTCCAAGGTTGAAAACTTTGTTTGCCTTAGCTGGAGATACCGCAAATATCCAAGATACATGAAATATCTGATTGAAAACGGACAGCTTGGAAAGCTTTATCATATATATGTTCGCTGCATAAAGGACAGCGGACTTTGGGAGGGCAGAAAAAGAGAATGGCGCTTTGACAGCAAAAGAGCCGGCTCGGGCGTTCTCTGCGATCTCGGCTCGCATATGATAGATATGGTACATTTCTGGGGCGAGGAATTCACTGAAGTATTTGCAAACAGCGGTATTTTCATAAATGAAAGACCAAGCGAGGAAACAGGTGAGATGCTCCCCGTTGATACCGACGACTGGTGCAATATCACCGCAAAGCTCCAAAGCGAGGCAAGCTGTACCATTCAGCT
This sequence comes from uncultured Lachnospiraceae bacterium, assembly GCA_964411355.1. GTDB lineage: Bacteria > Bacillota > Clostridia > Oscillospirales > CAG-272 > SIG710. The sequence continues at coordinate 6,865 of CAYPKQ010000125.1, read as the reverse complement.
TTCAAGATGCGCAACGACAGTTCCCGATATCGTTGAATTTGAGCTTTACGGCGAAAAGGGCAAGATCATTTTCAGTCACTATCAGGGAATACAAAGTCTTGAATTTACAGATGTAAAAACAGGCAAAAAAGAGCTTCTTGAGCCGCCTGCAGAATTTGATGCAATACAGTCTCGCTCCTTTGTCGATCTTGCAAACGGAATAGAGGACGAATATACCGCAAAGCTGAGCCATGGGCTTCAGTGCCAGGCGGTAATAGATGCGGCACTCATTTCCACAAAAGAAAACAGAGTTGTGAGCATAAAAGAAATAACCCAAAACGCATGAGGTGACATATGAAGCATAAAATCGGAATTATCGGTTATGGAAACATGGGCTCATGGCACGCAGAAAATATCAGAGATAGAATTGAATATCTTGAGGTTGCGGGCGTATATGATATAGAAGAGGAAAGAAATGAGCTGGCAAGAAAAAACGGTTTTACCGCATATTTTTCGGCAGAAGAGCTGCTTTCCTCGGATATTGACCTTGTGCTCATCGCAACACCGAATAATTTTCATAAATATTATTCCATAGAAGCTATGAGGGCAGGCAAAAATGTTGTCTGCGAAAAGCCCGCTTGTCTTAGCTCCGAAGAGCTGGAGGAGGTCATTGCAGTGAGCCTTGAAACAGGCAGGCTTTATACAGTTCATCAGAACAGACGCTTTGACCCCGATTATGCAATTATGAAAGAAATAATGAGCAAAAATATGCTTGGCAAGCCTTATTTTCTCGATTCAAGGCTTTATAGCAACAGAGGAAGCTCGGGAAGATGGAGAAGTACATATGCCGCAGGCGGCGGAACACTCTATGATTGGGGAATCCACATGATAGATCAGGTCTGCTGTCTTGCCGAAAGCGAGCCGGAATATGTTTTTGCGCAGCTACAGAGCGTGCGTTTCCCCGAGGTGGATGACGTTTGCAGAGTCAATATAGGCTTCAAAAGTGGGCTCAGAGCGCAGATAATAGCGGATCTATGGTGCTATATCCCCGAGCCGCGTTGGCATCTTTCGGGTGATGACGGAACGGCAACAGTCCTTAAATGGTTCGGCGAGGAAGGCTCAATGATAAAGGCAAATATCAAGGAGGTTGATTGGGAGCAGGGCTGTGTTTATACATCCAACGGACTTTCAAAAACCATGTGGCCAAGACCCAAGCAGGAAATAGAAGAGCTTCCATTGCCGAAGCCCGAAAAAGCCCCCAGATGGGAGGACTTTTATGAAAATGTTATTGCGGCGATCGAGGGAAAAGCAGAGCAGATCGTGAAGCATGACGAGATAAGACGTTCAATGAAGATAATGATGGCGGCTTTTGAATCGGCAAGAGAAAACAAAACCGTCATCCTCGGAGATCAAAAATGAAATTAGGTACTTTAGTCAGAATAAATCATATTGAGGATACGGAAAAAGAATTCCATAAGCTTCGCTCTCTTGGCTTTTCTGCCTGTCAGCTTGTTTATAAGCCCGAAAAATATAAAAAAGAGGACGCTATAATAATTAAAAATGCCGCAAAAAAATACGGCGTTGATATTTGCGCACAATTTTGCGGTTATTATGACAGCGATACCGTTTGGGACAATTATTACGGTTACATGACTGCAGGGCTTGGCGTTGAAGCTTATAGGACGAGCAGGCTGAATTACCTCAGAGATGCGGCAGATTTTGCCGCTCTCATCGGAATAAAGGACATAATTATTCATGCCGGATTTATTCCTAACAATCCTTTTTCCGCAGAATATCCCCCGCTTCTTGCCGCCGTGAAGCTTCTTTGCGAGCATCTTGAAAAAATGGAAATGAATCTTCTCCTTGAAACGGGTGGAGAATCCGCAGTTTCGCTTCTGCGCCTCATAAAGGGTATCGGGAGCGATAATATTTTCATAAATCTTGACCCTGCCAATATGCTTATGTACGGTTATGCAAATCCCGTTGATGCCCTTTATACTGTGGGAAAATTCGTTCGCAATATGCACGGAAAGGACGGAACGCCGCCTACCGACCCTTATAAGCTGGGAGACGAAACTCCTGTCGGTGAAGGACTTGTTGATTTTCCAAAGCTTCTCGAAAAGCTGAAGGAGCTTGGCTATGACAGATATATCATAATTGAGCGTGAAATAAGCGGTGAAAAGCAAACCGGGGATATAATAAGCGCAAAGGAATATTTTGAAAAGCTATTAAACGAATTGAATTTTGAGGTTGAATAAAATGAAGATTGGATTTATTGACAAATATCTTGACGAATGGCACGCAAATCATCTTCCTTCGTGGCTTCGTGAGGAAACAGAGATAGAAGCAATTTATGCATACGAAATGATGCCGAAGGAGGGCGGGATTTCGGGCGCAGATTGGGCAAAGGAGCATCATGCTATTCTTTGTGACAGCATAGAAGAGGTTGTTCATAAGAGCGATTGCTTGATGGTTCTTGCTCCAAGCTATCCGGAGATACATGAGGAGCTTTGCGCCCTTCCGCTGAAGAGCAGAAAGCCCACTTATGTAGATAAGACCTTTGCGCCCGATCCCGAAAGTGCAAGACGTATTATAGACATGGCAAAAAAAGGCGGCACACCGATGTTTTCTTCAAGTGCTTTGCGCTTTTCAAAGGGACTTTCCGATGTAGGGCGTGAAAACATCGTAAATATCAGTATGAGAGGTCCGGGGCCGCTTGATATGTATTCCATCCATCAGATAGAGCCAATCGTAAGTCTTATGGGATGTGAAGCGGAGAGCGTAATGTTTATCGGAAGCTTTGAGCATCCGGGATATATAATCAAATTCAGCGGAAACAGATTTGCAAGTGCAATGCATTTTGATTGGTCATGTCCCTTTAATATGGCAATCAAGTATTCGGATGAAAAAGGTACCGTTTGCCTTGATGAATTGGTTGATTATTTTCCCGGGTTCGTTCACACTCTTGTGGACTTTTTCAAAAAACGTCAGATTCCCTTTGATTATAAGGAAACGGTCAGCGTTATAGCGATACGAGAAGCGATCCTTCGTGCAAAGGACACCCCTATGGAGTGGGTAAAGGTCGAAAAATAATAATCAAAATGAAAATGGTGCTGAATTATCAGCCCCTATCCTCTTCAGCCTAATATTTACCTGCAAACAGTAATTTAGCGGTGCGTTGATAAAACGCAAATCTGTAGGGGACGGCGACCTCAACGTCCCATTTTCATTTTAAATTCACGATTATTACACGTTTTTTGAGGGACGTCGAGGTCGCCGTCCCCTACAAAATACATCTTCAACAGTTCGATAAATTACCGTTTAGCAAAATTATTTACATAAAAATCGGGACTGTGTCAAATGCTTACCGAAAGCAAATGATTCAGTCCCGTTTTTTATTTCAAAAGCATAGCGGCGGTATATTCATCGGTTATGAGTGTATCGATAAGGGATGTGCGCAAAGCTCCTTTTATCGCCTTTATCTTATCGTTTCCAAAGGCAATGGCAATGGTTTCCTCTGTATTTTTCAGATCCTCGGCAGAGGCGCAAATAGTGTTTTCATAAAGCTCGATAAGCTCGCCGCTCTCACTGAAAAAGTGGGTGGCAACATCTCCCGAAATCTGCGAATGCTTTTCGCTATATCCAAAGGTCTTTCCGAAAATATCAAGCATTTCCGTATTGCCTATTCCAACAATTGCAATATCGGCGCCGCTCCATCTTTTCTTCATATTTTGATAATATGAAAGCTTCTTCAGCAAAAGACATTCATCACGGCTTTCGGTCATGTATGGAAAATATGCATATTTTACATTTGCCCCTATCCTGTCTGCCATGCTGCGAGCAAGCTCGTTTGAGGAAAAATAGGCGTTTTCATTGTCGGTTGCCCCAAAAAGGGGAAAAACCGTATTATTTGATGTATTGATATCGGGCATGGTATTTACTAATTCCTGAATAGTTCTTCCCCAAGAAAGGGCGATATTCAGATTGCCCTGCTCCAATATCGGCAAAATATATTCTATGGCGGCTCTTACCGTCATCGGTCGGCGCAGCGCTTCGTTTTTATTGCTCACGGAACAAACAACGCTTTTTTTAATACCGAATTTTTCGCAAATAAGTTTCTGAAGCTCCTCGCAGTCCTTTTTTGGATCGTGAATTTTTATTTCAACGAGGTTTTCTTTTATCGCATCACCTAAAAGCTTTGAAACGGTCTGCCTTGAAAGCTTCATTATCTCCGCAACCTCTTGCTGGGTATATTTTTTTTCATAATACAGTATAGCCGCCTCGGACATGAGTATTTTTTCATCGCTTTGCTTCATATTCCGTCACCTCTTTTTGCGTTTCCTATATTTTATCATATTTTCGGGTTTGTGTCAATATAATAATACAGAATTTTAACATTTGTACTTGACAAATGTTAAAATGCGTGTTATAATTGATTCATCAAATTGAAAAGGAGAAAGAAAATGTTGGTTTCAATGAAAGAAATGCTGGAAGACGCAAGAAAAAATCACTATGCGCTGCCAGCATTTGACGTAAGCAATTATGAAATGATGAAAGCTGTTCTCGAGGCTTGTGAGGAAGAGGGCTCGCCTGCGCTTCTTATGGGACTTGGTGTTGACCTTGGCGGAAAGGGCTTGAACCTCATCACTTCTATGGTAAAGGAAGCTTCGAGATTTTTCTCTGTTCCCGTTTGCTTCCATCTTGACCACGCAACCGATTTTGAATTTATAAAGGCTGCAAGCGAAGCAGGCTTCAGCTCTGTTATGTATGACGGCTCGGTGCTTCCCTTTGAGGAGAATGCAAAAAACACCGCTGAGATCGTAAAATTTGCTCATTCGAGAGGGATTACGGTTGAGGCAGAGCTTGGACATGTTGGCAACGCAATGGTTGGAAACGAGGCAGACAGCGTTGAGAACGAAGATCCCGAGGATACTCTTACACTTCCCGAGGAGGTTGTCAGATTTGTTGAGAGCACGAATGTTGACGCACTTGCGATCGCCATTGGAACTGCACATGGGGTATATAAAAAGACACCTACTCTGCGTATTGACCGCCTTGACGAGATAACGGCAGTATGTGACCGCCCGTTAGTGCTTCACGGCGGAAGCGGAACACCCGACGATCAGATGAAGGCTGCGATTGAGCATGGCATCACAAAGATCAATATTTATTCGGATGTTGTGGGAGCGATGAATTCTGCCCTTCGAAGCAAGCTTAATTCTATCAGTAATCCCTCAACTTGGCCTGCATTTGTTTTTGAGGATGCAAGAGTGCAGATGAAGGAAGTCGTAAAGAGTAAGCTGAGAGCATTCGGAAGCTCGGGAAGAATATAGGTGATGAAATGAAAACGAAAGCTGTAAAACTTTACGGTGAAAACGATCTAAGGCTTGAGGAATTTGAGCTTCCGTCACTTAAGGATGGGGAAATACTCATAAAGGTCGTCTCGGATAGCGTATGTATGTCAACATATAAGACCGCAAAGCAGGGAGCAAAGCATCTTCGCGTTCCCGATAATGTTGCGGAAAATCCGGTTATCGTCGGTCATGAATTCTGCGCCGAGGTGGTCGAGGTTACGGATAAATGGAAGGACAAATTCAAGGTCGGAGATAAGGTCGTCATGCCGCCCGTGCTTTCTTATCTTGGAGGAATGCAGACCGTTGGATATTCCTTTGGCGAGATCGGCGGCGCATCTACATATTCGATAGTTTATGACCATATCATTGAAAACGGTTATCTGATAAAGCTGGATAGCGATTGCTTTTTCAAAGGCTCTCTCATCGAGCCTGCATCATGCGTTATAAGAGGCTATAAGGCAAATATTCATCTTGATGGCGAGCTTGAGCCTTATTCCAATATCCGTGAGGGTGGAAAAACTGCCATACTTGCAGGCTGCGGACCTATGGGGCTTGTTGCCATCGACATAGCTCTGCACGGAGATAAAAAGCCCGCTCTTCTTGTTGTTACCGATATAAGTGAGGAACGCCTTGCAAGAGCAAAGGAAATCTTTGATGTGGCAGAGGCTGAAAAGGATGGAATTAAACTGATATTTGTGAACTCCTCGGAGAAGGATGAGCTTCTTGCGCTGACAGACGGAGCGGGATTTGATGATGTATTTGTATATGCCCCTGTCCCTGCGCTTGTCGAGATGGCGGATTCAATTCTGGGCTTTGACGGATGCCTCAATTTCTTTGCAGGGCCTCTTGATAAAAGCTTCGGTGCAAGATTCAATTTTTATAATGTTCACTATGCACAGCATCATGTTGCGGGCACCAGCGGAAGTACAACGGGCGATATGCTTGATATCGTGCGTTTTATAAGCGAAAAAAGGATCGATCCCGCTGTTATGATAACCCATATCGGCGGTCTTGATGCTGCCATTGACACAACATTGCATCTGCCCGATATAGAGGGCGGAAAGAAGCTTATCTATACTCATATAAGCTTGCCCCTTACCGCTATTTCGGATTTTGAAGAGCTTGGAAAGAATGATAAAAGATTCCTTGAGCTTGCAAGATTGGTAAAAGCAAATAACGGTCTCTGGTCTGCCGAGGCTGAAGCATATTTGCTTGATAATTTTAAACAGTAATTTAGAGGCGAGTGAGGACGTTGTCAGGGAAAGTTTTGATAAAACTTTTCCCGACAACATCCTCACGCATCGTCAAATTATTGTTTACATAAAAAAACAAGCTGAATCAAATGCTTTTTAGCAAGTGATTCAGCTTGTTTTTTATCTATTCAATTTAAAAACAAAAATTATTTTTTATAGAGAGGACCGTATGTAGCGCAAGCTCTGTAATCCTGTCCTTCTTTATCCATGCCAAATGCATTCCATGCAGCAGGACGGAAGATCTTTTCCTCGGGAACATTATGCATACAAACGGGAATA
>CAYPKQ010000124.1:0-7693 GCA_964411355.1 uncultured Lachnospiraceae bacterium | reverse complement strand
GCTCACGGGCTTTATATCGGATTTTTCCGCAAAAAATGACGGCACACCCGCCTTCGTTGCTATCGATCCCGTTATGGGAGACGACGGAGAGCTTTATTCCACCTATGACGGTGATCTCATGAAAGGGATGAGCCGCCTTTGCTACGGCGCAGATCTGATAACGCCCAATCTTACCGAGGCTTGCTTTTTGACGGGGGAAAAATATCCGTGTCATACTCTTTCGGCAGAGGAGGGCAGAGCGTTTGCCGAAAATCTGCTTAAAAGGCTCTCGGCGGAGTTTGGATGCAAAAAAACGGTCGTAAGCGGTATTACCTGTGTAAACGAGGGAGAAAAAACAGTGCTCACGGCGGCAATGGAGGAAAAAGACGGAAAAAAGGCTATGCCGTATTTCCACAGCACAGCCCTTATGTCCCGCTCGTATCCGGGAACGGGTGACGTTTTTGCATCGGTGCTTCTCGGCAAGCTGCTTTCTGGAGAAAAATTTGAAAAATCCCTTGATTATGCCTGCGATTTCACCGCATACGCTATTGCTTTTTCTGAAGGATATGCAACACCCATAAGAGACGGGCTTATAATTGAGCCTTTTCTTCGGGAATTGATGTAATTATTTTATGAGGGATAAAAGACCCTTCATGGAATGAACCGGCTCTCGACAGCCCATTTCAAAGGAGGCTTCAAGCGAGAGGGCTTCGGTGCATTTTTCATATTCCGAGGCGCATCCGCAAAGCCGTATCATGCTCTCAAGGAGGCATATCATATAGCTAAGATAATCGCAGCAGAGCCTTTCGCTGATTTCCGCGGAAATCAGATCATCGAGAAGTCTTTGTATGATGTTTTTGGATTTTTTCAGAAAAAGGTCTGCTCCGTTATCGGTGTCCGAGGAGCCGCAATGCTTTTTTACTTCTTCAAAGCTGTGCCGTGCGGAAAGAAGCTTTGATTCTGTCTCTTCCGCAATGGCGATAAGAGGCTCGTAGGATGAGAGAAAGAGAAAACACTCGGTCATTTCCTCTCCCGTTTTCAGAATAGGGAGCATCAGGGAGTAAAAAGACGAAAAAACAGAGTCGCAAGCTTCGTTTTTGAGCGCTTTCGTCTCCGAATATACAAGAGAATCTATCATAAGCCGTGCTTCTCTTATAAAATCCTTTGAAGCATGGCAAATATCATATTTCATATGAAAACACCTCCACTTAAAGTATATTCCGAAAAACAAAATTCGACATAAAAAGGAAAAATAAAATGAATATTTTGAGTTTCAAAAATCACATATTCGACCTTGACGGTACCATTGCAGATTCCATGGGTCATTGGGCAAGAACAATGCTCAGTATAGTGGATGATGCGGGCGTGGATTATCCGAAAGAGATAATCAAACAGATCACTCCCCTTGGCGATAAGGGAATTGCAAAATATTTTATATCTCTCGGCGTAAAGGGATGCGAGGAAAGCATAATTGAGCGGATGCATGAGATCGCTTTTCCCAAATACCGCGATCTTATCGAAGCAAAAGAGGGAGTTGTTGAATATATAAATGAGCTTAAAGCGAGAGGATGTAAGCTTTTTGTGCTTACCGCAAGTCCGCATCTTTTGCTTGACCCGTGCCTTTCTCGATATGGGATATTTGATTTTTTTGAGAAAACGTATTCATGCGACGATCTGGGACTTTCCAAATCAAATCCGGAAATATATAAAAAGCTTTGCGAGAGGGAAGGAATAAACATCGGAGAGACTGCTTTTTATGATGACAATGTCATTGCTCTCGAAAATGCGAAGCAGGCAGGGCTTTTCACCTATGGTGTTTATGATGCTTCCTCCGATGAATATACCGAAAAAATAAAAGAGACCGCCGATAAATATATATTATCCTTTAATGAGCTTTTGTGATTCGAATTTTTGAAAATTCCTCAATTCACGGCAAAAAAGGCCGATAATACAGCCTTTTTTGCCGTGATTAGTTTGATGTGTGACTTTGTGCTCTTGACTTGCGGTGCTTTTTATGCTATACTTTTACATATTCCATTCGGGAGGTTTGATATGCGTTTTTCTTCTAAAATTTTGATGGCTGTAAATAAGCTTTTTCCTTTGCCCCTCCATCCCTTCAATACTCAGTCAGAGGGCGGCATGAGCTATGCGGAATGGCAACATGAGCGAGGCGAGGACACGATTAAATTCTATCTTGAATATACGGACAAGGAAAATATGTTCTCGGGCAAGGATGTCCTTGATGTTGGATGCGGCGCAGGTGGAAAATCCCTCTATTATCTTGGCTGCGGAGCAAATAAGGTGGTTGGAATAGATATCGTCCCATCCTATAAGGAGGAATCCGAGGCTCTTGCCGCAAAGCTTGGGCTTTCCGGGTTTGAATTTAAATGCGAGGATGCGAGTAAAACGAATTTTCCCGATAACAGCTTTGATACCATCATTATGAACGATGCAATGGAGCATGTTGCAAAGCCTGAAGAGGTGCTTTGCGAAATGCACAGAATATTAAAGCCGGGCGGCAAACTTTTTGTCAATTTCCCGCCCTACAACCATCCATACGGTGCTCATCTCAGCGACGTTATCGGAATGCCCTGGGTACAGTGCTTTTTCTCGGACAAGACCATGATAGAGACCTATAAAAAGCTTGTTGCGCACAAGCCCGACGGCGAAAACCGCATCAATTTCAGAATAGGCAAAAACGAAAACGGCGAGGAATATTTTTCCTATATCAACAAAATGACGATAAAGAGATTTAAAATGATAAGGGAAAACAGCACATTCAAGGTCAGCCATTATAAAGAAGCCCCCCTCCGCTCCTTTCTGAGGCCCTTTTGTCATGGTTTTTTGCGTGAATATTTTGTTAAAATGGTAGTTTGCGTTTTTGAAAAATAATATTTATGGAGCCGGATCAAAAGATTTCGGTTCAGCCTCGTTTGTCAATCGAGATTTTTGCTATGAACAGTAATTTATCGGCGCGTGAGGGCTAACGCAAGGTTAAAGTTTTGATCGACCTTTTGAAAAAGGTCGATCAAAACTTTACCTGACAACGTTTGCGGCAACCGTTCGCTAAATTACTGTTTATAACAACCAAAATAAGTTTTTTTCGAAGTGCGAGCGCATATCTCTCCTTTAATATGAAACAAATACATCTCCATTTTTCCTAATCTGAAGCACCGAAAAACTTCCCTATTTTACAAAAATTGCTTAAATTTGCATTGCACAAAGCCAAGGCATGTGTTATACTGTATAATAGAAGAGAATTACGCTTTATAAGGCGGTTTTCTTGTTAAGCTTGTACAAATATTCAGAAAGGAACAAACAAGATGAATTTTACAAAAAAAGCTTTACAAGCTCTGGTGTTCGTTTTTGCCCTTTCCTCATTTGCCATTTTGGGAAATGCAACAGAAGGCGAAGAGGCATCGCCCCCGTCCGAAGGATATGTTTATAATTCCTCCGGAGCGGAGACAAATATAAAATGGACTGTAACACAGGACAGTGAGGGACAGAATATCTGTACCTTCGAGATAGACGCTGCAGCCACAGACAAGGCTCAGGCTACCGTTGTTACCGGATATACCGCCGAGGGTAAAAAGGTCGGCTGGGGAAATAACACGGATGTTCCGTGGTATTACGGCGGCAAGGTTCATAAAATGATATTCAAAGAGGGCATTACGGGAGTTGACGGCGGCGTTTACATGGTAATTGCCTCCATCAAGACCGTTGAGGTCTCAAAGGATTTTGCCTCTATCGGCTATGCTTCCTTTGAGTGCAATGCGTCCTTCAATACCTTTATGATAACGGGAAATGAATATGTCCCCGGTCTTTGCGACCTTACATATCTCAAAACTCTCGGCTCATATTGCTTTGACGGAGATAAATTTACCAATATCATCTTCGGTGAGAATATCAAGGACGTTCCAACCGAGTGCTTTAAGGGTAACAATCTGAGGGAGATAAATTTCCCTGCAAATATAAGCAGTATTTCGGGAAAATCCTTCTCCGGAAATGCATCTCTCAAAAAAATAACGGTAAATAACCCCGAGATGAAGATAGCAGACAGTGCCTTTGATAACTGCGTTCAGCTCTTTACCATTATCGGCCATAAAGGCTCTACCGCCGAGGCTTTTGCGGAGAAATGCGGCTATGAATTTGTTGATATCGAAAGCGGAGAGGTTCTCATCCCCGGAACAAGAGTGGTTGAAAAGGACCCCGCAGAGATCATGGCACAGTACCCTCTCGAAGAAGCAGATGCTTCGGGACTTCTTGAGCATGAATATAACGGCTCAAAGATCGTTAATACCTACTGGGCTTATTTCAAGGATTCCAAGACCATGGTATTCATCAACAACGGCTCGGGTTATAACGAAACAGGTAACCAGACCTCCGGCTCAAAGGATCCGGGAAAGTATTCCGAATTCAAATTCGAGTGCGAGCATATAATCGTCGGCCCCGGCATCCATAAGATATCGGGTAAGGCATTTGAAGGCTTCAGTGCGCTCAAAACTCTTCAGTATAGCTCAAATCTTCAAAAGATAGATTCCTATGCTCTGCATAATTGTCAATCCCTTAAATCCATCTATATACTCGGCAAGGACGAGGTCGAGGGCGTTGCCGACCTTTCTGTTCTCGGTCAGTGTGATGCGGGTATCCTCAAAAATACTTCAATCGAGACTGTTAAACTCAATGCCAATGTGACGGCGGATAAGATAAATCCTATTGCATTCCTTGGATGTAAGAATATAATGGCGACAGTTACCGACGAGATGAAGACCTTTGTAAAGGAAAATTTCCTTAACCTAATAAATATCGATAATCCCGAGGAAAAATACGAGCATTATATGTATATCAATCCCGAATCCGTCTCCTGCGGAAGCAAGGCGATAGCGTCCTTTGACGAGGAAACGGGAACTCTCACCATACTCGGTGAAGGCGCACTTAACGATATTGTAAACTACTATGGCGGCGGTTCAAAAAAGCAGCCCTGGTTCTCATACAGAAAAGATATCAAAAAGGTCGTTGTAGGCCCCAAGATAACTTATATCGGAAAGTACATTTTCTGTCAGTGCGTAAATCTGCAGGAGATCGAGCTTTCGGGCAATCCCATCGAGATAGGTGCAGGTGCTTTTGAAAAATGTTATAGCCTCAGAAGCATTTATGTGACAGGAAACGAGCCTATTCTCGGTACATTTGACCTTCGCACAGTTCTGAATCTTGAGGCATGGACCTTTGCATATAACTATCTTGTTGTAAATCCAATCATCGGAGAAACAGCCGAAGAGATTGGCTCGTCCGTTTTTGAGGACTGTATGAATATCGACGCCGTTTACGGCACTCCCGGCACAAATGCAGAAGCCTTTTCATCTTCTCTCGGAGTTGATTTTAAGGACATTTCCGCAGAAACACCTGTGGCAAAGCTGGCAACCCCTCCCGAGATGAATCAGGACGAAAAGGAAAAAGCTGAGAGAAATCAAGGCAAGGATAATGACACGGAAACCGAGCCTGCCGAAACCCGTCCTTCCAAATATTGCATTATCATCAGCAATCCTCCGGAGGGATATGCTCAGGAAAGCGTTGCATATGAAACCGAAATAATTGAAACCAATGCTTTGGGCAGTGAGAGCGGAAATAATTCAACTCTCATTATTATAATTGCGGCGGTAGCGGCGGCAACCGTTATAGCTGTCATAGTTGTCATCGTAGTGGCAAAAAAGAGAAAGGAGAAAAAATAATGAAAAAAATAATAATTGCACTTCTTCTTTTGATTTTTGCTTTCACGGTCATTTCCTGCGGTGATTCTGCGGATTTTAAAGAAACCACCGTTATCTACCGCGATTCCCTTGGCAGACAGGTGATTCATGCCAAATATATCGAAAATATCGGTGAATATACCGTTATCCGCTCGGATACGGCAGATCAGGAAATTAAGGATCTTGCGGCGGAAATGCGCACAGTCATCAGCGATTTTTGCGGAACGCAGATCAAGATAGGCACAGATTACGGCTCAAAGAGCCAATATGAGATACTTATTGGCGAAACAAACCGTCCCGAGAGCAAAAATGCTATGAAAAATCTCGGGATTAACGACTATGTTATAAAGCTTGACGGCACGAAGATCGTTGTTGCAGGCGGCTCGGTATCTGCTCTTAATGCGGCGATCGAGGAATTTTACGATAATTTCATGTATAGCAACATGGTCGTTGTTCCCGAGGGTGACGGACTTGTTTATACCCACAATTACAAGCTCGAAAATATCAAAATTGAGGATAGAGACGCATCCGAATTCAAGATTTATTCTATAAATCCCGATGCTTCTGCACTTCTTGCGGAAAAGATCTTTGGTGAATACACAGGTCAGACCCTTGAGGTTGCAAAGGAGATGGAAGCGGGACAAAACTATATAGTTCTTGAGCCCACAAGCATGGACTATGCTCCCTATAAGGCTGAGATTAAGGACGGAAACCTTTATGTATCAGGTTCTTACAAATCTTGCACAGAGTTCCTTGAGCACTTTGTCAAAAAGGGTGAAAAGAATGTAAATATCAAGGGAAGCTTTGATGGCGCACTTGATATTCCCACATTCTATACAAAGGAGGAGCTCATGGCGGTCCTTCAGACAGTATATGATGAAAATACCGTCATTCTTGGTGAGATGATCAACTCATATGGCGGGGACATTGGGACTCCCTCCGATGTCCTTAAGCGATTCTATAACGCTTCCGGAACATATCCGGGAATGATTGCAGCCGATGTTAGCGGTTACGGACTTCAGCTTACGAGCGGTAAATGCCCCGAATATATAAAGAGCCAGATGTTCTGTGAATTTGTTGATTACGCCGCAATGGGCGGTATAATTCAGCTCCATACTCATATGGCAATGCCAACAGAAACATGGGATCCCGAAAATCAGATATTCCGCAGTGCCCTCGACGGAGCAGAGGCTTGGGCGGAGGTCGTAACAGAGGGAACAGCACTTAACGCAACTTTCAAGAAGGCTATGGAGATCGAAGCTGAATATATCAAGTATTTCCATGATATGGGTATTCCCGTTCTCTGGAGACCATTCCACGAAATGAACGCAAACTGGTTCTGGTGGGGCGTAAGTGTTAACGGAAAGACCATTGATGCCTCCTATTTTGCAAATCTCTGGAAATATATGTACGAATATTACAAAGAAATAGGTCTTGACAGCGTTATCTGGGTATATTCTCCCAATAATGCAAACGGATTTATCGACGTTATGTACACATATCCGGGCGACGAATATGTAGATATAGTAGGTCTTGACTGGTACACAAGCGGCGGATATGAGATCGACGGCTCGGGCAGAAGCTACTCAAAGCTGATGAACACCGATAAGATCACAAATATTTGCGAATTCGGCATAAGCGGAGATATCGAGTCGGATGATATAAAAGTGCAGGAGAAGATATTTAACTGTCTCGATTTTGAGAATATGGTAAAGCAGATGTTCTCGGACGGATATAAGATTGCGTATATCCTCACATGGACCGCACAGGACTCCATCAGCTGGTGGGGCAAGGGCGAGGAAATGATGGCAGGCGGTACATTTATCGACAGAGATACTCTGCCAAAGTATTTTGAAGCTGTTAGAAACAAATAAATGAATAGTGGCAGGGATTGTGTTCTCAGTCCCTGCCTTTTTGTCATTGAATACCTCTTTAGGTGCTAACTTTAAACAGGAATTTAGCGGTGC
>CAYPKQ010000123.1:0-7719 GCA_964411355.1 uncultured Lachnospiraceae bacterium | reverse complement strand
AAAACCAAAACGGAGCCGAATCAATTGCTTGATAAAAAGCTTTTGATTCTGCTCCTTTTTTTGCTTTATATGATAACGAAGAGTTTTTTAGATAAATTACTTTTTATTTGATAAGCTAAAAAATCCTAACCAAGAAAAAAGGGCTGAAATTCAGCCCCTTTTATCAGCTCTCGGAGCGTTCACCGAGAATCTGAATATATTTCTGAAAGAAGGATTCAAAATATCCGCCGTCAAGGGCGTCTCTTATCTTCTGCATAAGCTCATTATAGAAATAAAGATTATGAAGAACCGCAAGGCGCATACCAAGTGCTTCCTTTGCCTTGATAAGATGGCGAACATACGAACGGCTATAATTTCGGCAAGCAGGACAACCGCAGTTTTCATCAAAGGGTCTTGCATCCTTTGCGTATTTTTCATTGCAGATGTTCATTTTTCCGTGCCATGTAAAGAGATTTCCATGTCTTGCATTACGGCTCGGCATAACGCAGTCAAAGAAATCAACTCCCATATGCACAGACTCAAGAATATTGCAGGGAGTTCCAACCCCCATAAGATACCTTGGCTTATGCTTTGGCATATAAGGCTCAACAACGTCAATTATTCTATACATATCCTCCGTCGCCTCGCCCACAGCAAGACCTCCGATTGCATATCCGTCAAGATCGAGCTCTGCAATTGTCTGCATATGCTCAATGCGCAGATCCTCATAAGTTCCGCCCTGACCGATGCCGAAAAGCATCTGATCCTTATTTATAGTCTCAGGCAGTGAATTAAGTCTTTCCATCTCATCCTTGCATCTCACAAGCCAGCGCGCCGTTCTGTCGCAGGAATTTTTAACGTAATTATAGGGTGCGGGGTTCTCGATACATTCATCGAATGCCATGGCTATGGTTGAGGCAAGATTAGACTGGATCTGCATACTCTCCTCGGGTCCCATAAATATGCGTTTTCCGTCTATATGAGAGGCAAAACGCACACCCTCCTCGGTTATTTTACGGAGCTGGGAAAGAGAAAAAACTTGAAATCCGCCGCTATCGGTAAGCACGGGCTTATTCCAATTAAAAAACTTATGAATTCCGCCCATTTCGTGAATAAGCCTATCACCCGGACGCAGATGCAGATGATAAGTATTGGAAAGCTCCACCTGGCAGTTAAGATCTATAAGATCCATGGTGGAAACACCGCCCTTAATTGCGGCACAAGTACCGACATTCATAAAAACGGGGGTCTGTATATCTCCGTGAACGGTATGAAGGCATCCGCGTCTGGCTCTTCCCTCTTGCTTTATAAGATCAAACATATTTTATATCCTTTTATAACCTTTCAAATTGCTTATCAAGCATATTTTTTGTCATTTCGATGGCAACCGGTCTGCCATGAGGACAGAAGGTGATATCCGGCATTTCCATCATTTTTCTGCATAGCCATTCTATATGCCCCTCGGCATACTGCCTGCCTGCCTTTATCGCCGCCTTGCAGGAAGCCTGATAAAGAGCTTTTTCAAAGATCAGATCACGGGTCAGCGAAACATTTCCCGTTCCCGAAAGAAGCCGCTCGGCAAAGGTCTGGAAAATATCCGGGATCGCTTCTGAATTTATGCCGGTAGGAGACGAAAGCACGCTTATTTTATTATCCGATATACTGAAATCAAATCCCACAGATTCGATCTCGTCTTTATATTCGTCAAGGGCGGCACATTCATCTCTGCCGAGATTTATCTCAATGGGAAGCATCAGAAGCTGCGAAGCCTGCTCCCTTGTGTGCATTATTTTCTTGAAGCGTTCAAAAATTATGCGCTCATGGGCGGCGTGCTTATCAATTATCAGCATTTTTTCACCGAGATCTATGAAAACATATGAATTGAATGCTTCACCGATTATTTTGTATGGCTGAATTACCTTCTCTTCCCGTTTTTCCTCGGTGTGGGAAACTGACTCTGCCTTTTTGGGCGGTTTTACTTCACCGGGAAGTATTTCACTTCTGACGTTTTCGTTCTTGTGCTCTTCTTTTGGTGGAGAAGGTTGCACTTCCGAAGCTACCTTGACTTCTTCCTTCGGCTTTTCTATGTCAGGCTTTTTAAAGCTGTCGTTTTTTAGCACACTCGGAACGGAAAAATATGGCTCTTCCGCTCTCGGCGGAGGTGTATTTTCCTTTTTGGGGAAATTCATCGCGAGACCGAATTTATCGGCGGATGAAATGCCTGTTTCATACCGAGTCTGCTCCGCCTTCGGTGCGCTCTTATCCTCTATCGGGACAAAAGCCGCTAAGGGGTTTTGTTTTTTCTGAGACTCTGTTATATTCTTTGTTCCCGAAACTCTGCCCGTTGCCATATTTCTGTATTCAGCAGATGAAATATGACCGTTTTGAAGCTGAACCTCGGGCCTTGTTATATTGCTTTCAAGGGTGTTTCTGACAGCATAATAAATGCTCTCAAAAACAGGCTTTTCATTTGAAAATTTGACCTCAAGCTTTGCGGGATGGACATTTACGTCAACCGTTCTCGGGTCGATATCGATAAAGAGCACGCAGCAAGGGAATTTTTCGGGAGGAATATACGAGGAATATGCCTGCTCTATTGCCGCCATTGCGGTCTTGCTCTTAACATATCTGCCGTTTATATAGAAATTCTGATAATTTCTATTGGATCTCACATTATCCGAGCGTCCCACATAGCCGCTGACCTTTATGTTCTCTCCTGCGCTCTCGACCTTAAGCAGCTTTGAGGCAAAATCTCTGCCGAAAACCGAATATATTGCGCTGATCGCCTTTCCGTCTCCCGTAGTTTCAAGCTTAAGCGTTCCGTCCGAAATAAATTTGATCGCAATTTCGGGATGTGAAAGTGCTATTTTTTCAACGGCGGCAGAAACAGCCATGGCTTCCGTCAAATCTTTTTTTAGAAACTTTCTTCTTGCGGGAACGTTGTAGAAAAGATCTTCAACTATGATGGTAGTACCGTCGGATGCGCCCCTTTCGGTGACCCCAACAACATTTCCCCCATGTGATTCTATCATCGCACCGGTTGAATTATCCCGTGTTTTCGAGATTATTCTGACATTTGCAACCGAAGAAATGGCGGCAAGTGCCTCGCCTCTGAAGCCAAGTGACATGATTGCATCAAGATCCTCGGCATCCTTAATTTTACTTGTTGCATGGCGGCGCAGTGCCGTTGGAAGATCCTCGGGCTCTATTCCGCATCCGTTATCAGAAACACGCATAAAGGTCGTGCCGCCCTTTTGGATCTCAACAGTTATCGTAGTTGCTCCCGCGTCGATGGAATTTTCCATAAGCTCCTTTATAACCGAGCTTGGACGGTCAACAACCTCGCCTGCGGCAATAAGATTTGCCACAGCAAAGCTAAGTACATTTATTTTTCCCATGACAAATCCTCCTTTTTATTACTTAAGCTTCCTTTGGATTTCAAAGAGAAGCTGCATTGCTTCATATGGGGATATCGTATTAAGATCTATCGCCTTCAGCTCCTCTATTGCCTGATCTCGCAAACATTCCTCAAAGCTGATGGTGTTTTCTTCTTCAAATTCGAGTTTTTCTTCTGCCTTCTCGCTTGTGCGAAGATTGACAGAGGTTTTTTCGATAGTCGCAAGAACCTCTTTTGCCCGCTTTATGACCTCATTTGGAAGTCCCGCCAGCTTAGCAACCTCAATTCCGTAGCTATCATCCGTTGAGCCTTTAACAATTTTGCGAAGGAAGGTAATGCTGTCGCCCCTCTTTTTCGCCGCAATATTATAATTTACAATGCCCTCAAATTCGTCCTCAAGGGTGGTAAGCTCATGATAATGTGTTGCGAAAAGAGTTTTTGCGCCGATTTTTTTGGAATTTGTAAATTCCGCAATGGCTCTTGCAATACTCATTCCGTCAAAAGTGCTGGTTCCTCTTCCTATCTCGTCATAAACGATGAGAGAACGCTTTGTTGCGTTTTTGAGGATATAAGCCACCTCATTCATTTCAAGCATAAATGTTGACTGTCCCGATGCAAGATCATCCGAAGCTCCCACACGGGTAAATACCTTGTCAACAATGCCGATGCTTGCATCTGATGCGGGAACAAATGAGCCTATCTGTGCCATAACGGTGATAAGCGCAACCTGTCTCATATAAGTGGATTTACCCGCCATATTAGGACCTGTTATAAGCATCAGACGCTTTGTTCGGCAGTCAAGATCAACATCGTTGGGAACAAAATATGTGTCCTTTACGAACTGCTCAACAACCGGGTGTCTGCCGTCCTTTATCATAATGGAATCGCTATCGTCAATATAGGGGCAAACATATTTATTCCGAGCCGCAACAGTTCCGAGAGACATATAAACATCAATTGTGGCAAGAGTTGCCGCAGTTTTCTGTATTCTCTCGCTGTTTTCGGCAACGAATGCACGAACGGCTTGGAAAAGGTCATATTCAAGGCTGCAAATTTTATCTGCCGCACCGAGAATGGTCGCCTCTGTGTCCTTTAATTCCTGGGTTATGTACCTCTCACAATTTGCGAGAGTCTGCTTTCTGATATATCTGTCGGGAACCATATCCATATAGGATTTTGTAACCTCGATATAATATCCGAAAACCTTATTATAGCTTATTTTGAGCTTGGGAATTCCCGTGAGCTCTCTTTCTTCATTCTCGATCTTTGTTATCCAGCTCTTTCCGTCGGTCATAACAGAGCGCAGATAATCAACATCCTCGCTGTATCCCTCTCTTATCATGCCGCCGTCACGAACGGAAAATGGGGGATCATCCACAATTGAGACATCGATCTTCTCACGCACGTCCGAAAGATCGTCAAGCTCGCTCATAAGCCTTCTCAGCTCATCGCTCTCGCATGAAGATAGCAGACCTCGAAGCTCGGGAATTACCTTCAGCGTATTGGCAACAGCTCGAAGATCCTTTGCATTTGCCGTTCCGTAAACGATCTTGGAAATGAGTCTTTCAAGGTCAAGAACATCCGAGAGAAGAAGGCTCGTCTCCTCGCGGAGCATAAAATTATTATAAAATTCGGTTACCGCACTTTGACGGCGAAGTATCTTTTTTGTGGAAAGCAAGGGGTTTTCTATCCATTTGCGGAGCATTCTTGCGCCTGCCGCCGTTTGGGTCTTATCAAGAACCCAGAGAAGCGAGCCCTTTTTCTCCTTTGTGCGCATGGTTTCGGTAAGCTCAAGATTTCGTCTCGTGTTGAGATCCATCTGAAGGAACTGATCGTCACCGTAAATATTAAGCTCCTTGATATAGGAGATATCACCCTTCTGAGTTTCTCTGATATAACCGAGAAGCGCACCCACAGCGCAAGCCATCGCCTTCTCACCCTTAATCTTTTCAAGGGTATCTGCACCGAATTGCGCCTCAATGGAGCTAACCGCATCCGCATATTCAAAGCGGTATGGCTGATTATCACCAATAAGCGCACCCGATCTCTCATGGAGGAAATTCTCCATTTCGGGAGCTTTGGAAAGGCTCACATTAAAGATGACCTCACTTGGAGCATATGTTCCAATCTCGTTTTTGATATGCCCCTGCATATCATCGCCCGAGAAGGAGGTTGCATAGACCTGTGCCGTTGAGATATCGGCAAAGCTTATGCCGCATTCAAATTCTCCCATATAGACCGTGCAAAGATAGTTATTCAACCGGTCATTTAAGAGATTCGTCTCAAGGAGAGTGCCGGGGGTAACGACTCTTACCACCTCACGGCGCACAAGCCCCTTTGCAAGAGCAGGATCTTCGGTCTGCTCACAGATAGCCACCTTATAGCCCTTTTCTATGAGCTTGCCGATATACCCCTCCGATGAATGGAAGGGCACTCCGCACATAGGAGCTCTTTCAGCCTCGCCGCAATCTCTTCCGGTAAGGGTCAGGTCAAGCTCTCTTGAAGCTGTTTTTGCATCCTCAAAAAACATCTCGTAAAAATCTCCGAGACGGTAAAAGAGAAGATAGTCCTTATACTGATTTTTTATTTCAAAATACTGCTCCATCATCGGAGTCATGACATTTTACCCCTTTAGCTTAAAAATTGAGAAATCCTATCAGTGGCAGCCGCTGCAGGCGCTGCAATCGTGTGTGCAGGAAGGATCAACGCCCGTAATTGTCCTGGTTATGGTCTGATTGACCTCGTTCATAAGAGCGTTTACGTCTGCTTGCGCCGCATCAAGCTCGTTGAAGATGGGGTTGGCAGTTATTTTCTTGTAAAGCTCGTCGATCTTTGCCTGGATCTTTCCGATAAGGTCCATATCCTTTTCAGCCTTCTCGTATTCATACTGAAGAGCCTTCTGCTGAACATCATATTCCATCATAGACTTGCTAAGGTCAACATCCTGATCGTATGCGTCCTTTGCGGCATTGAGTCTTGTCATTCTCTCGTCGTTCTTTATTGCTTCGCCGAGCATAACGGCAATATCCATAATTTCCATTTTTCTTTTCTCCTGTTTTTTGATTTAAAATCATATTTTTTCGCCGTAAAGGGCAAATGCCTCGGCACGGTCGATTTTAATATCAAGATATTTTCCCTCATCGGCTGGTTTTCCTTCGAAGAAAACTATCTTATTCCCCTCGGTTCTTCCCGAGTAGAGCGCATCATTATTTTTGCTGACTCCATCGCAGAGCACCGAAACTGTTTTTCCCACAAAGGGCAGATTTTTTTCAAGTGAGATCTGATTCTGAAGTTCAAGAAGCCTTGCAAATCTCTCGCTCTTTACCTTTTCATCCACCTGCTCCATTTCTGCCGCAGGTGTTCCCTTTCTTGGGGAATAAATGAATGAAAAGATCATATCATATCGCACCTCATGAAGCATATCGAGTGTGTCCTCAAAATCCTGCTCCGTTTCGCCCGGAAAACCGACGATAATATCTGTGGTAATAGCGATATCCGGCATTTTTTCTCTGATATACCGCACGGTGTCAAGGTACTGCGCCTTGTCATAATGGCGGTTCATGGCTTTAAGCACCATGTCACTGCCCGATTGAAGCGGAAGATGGAAATGCTTTGCAATTTTATCATGCTTTGCCATGGTGTCAATGAGCTTTCTTGAAGCATCCTTCGGGTGGCTTGTCATAAAACGAAGCTTGAAATCTCCGTCAATTACCGCAAGGCGGTCAAGAAGGTCTGCAAAATCGTATTCTCTTCCCTTTGCATAGGAATTTACATTCTGTCCAAGAAGGGTTATGTCCTTATATCCCTTTGCCGCAAGCTCTTCAACCTCTGTGACGATATCCTCCATGCGGCGGCTTCTCTCTCTGCCTCTCACATACGGCACTATGCAGTATGAGCAGAAATTGTTGCAGCCATACATTATGCTGACCCAAGCTCTGTATTCACTTTCTCTTTCGATGTTCAGCCCCTCGGCAACCAGATATTCATCCTCGTCGGGAGCAAAGAGCCGCTTGCCCATGACGGTCTTTTCATAAAGGAGCTGCGGCATACGGTGGAGACTTGATGTTCCGAAGATAAAATCCACATAAGGATAGCTTCGTTTTATCTCCTCCGAGCGGTGCTTTTGGGTGACCATGCACCCGCAAACGCCTATCATAAGAGAGCTTTTTTTATTTTTCAGATGCTTGAACTGCCCTATGATCGACAGCGCCTTTTGCTCCGCATGCTCACGAACAGCGCAGGTATTGACCAGAATAAGGTCTGCTTCATCTGCCTCATCCGTTATCTCATATCCCATAGAGCGAGCCATGCCTCTGAGCTTTTCGCTGTCCGCTTCATTTTGC
>CAYPKQ010000122.1:0-7719 GCA_964411355.1 uncultured Lachnospiraceae bacterium | reverse complement strand
AATGATATCATTTGTGAGAGTAACATGGCGTGCGAAAAGAGAAACCCCACTTGCGGCGGTGCTTCTTGCCGCAAGTGGGTATATGATAGAACTTGCAGCAGAGCAAAAAACTTGTTCAGGCAAGTTTTTTGTCTGCGTTGGTTTACGATATAAGGGAGATCCCAAGGGGGAAAGCCTTGGGAGCGTTTTGGTCACTTTGGGGCGTGCCAAAGTGACTGCCCCGCCGGCATTAGGCGATGCAAATAAACAACTAATGTGCATAACCCATAGTGAAATCAGTTGATATCGTTTCCCGATCCTTCGCTTCGTTCAGGATGACAAATGGGGCGGGAACGGCATCATGCTGCATTGAGAGTCTCCCAATGGCTTGTTCCTCGTCCTTCCCAAAATAAAATTTTGCCCATTTTCATTTTAACTCATTGACAAAACGACTTAAATAGTGTATCATAAACCCGGTGAAAGGACGGTAAGAAAAATGTCTGTTACTTTTAATAAAAAAACAAAAATCTTTACCATTTCAACGAGTATCCTTACCTACGCAATGGCAATAGGCGAGACCGAAAAACTTGTAACTCTCTATTTCGGCACAAGCCTTGCCGAGGATGACCTCCCCGATATCAAAAGCGTTATTTCTCGCCGTTCCCTTGGAAGAAATCAGTATGAAGCAGACTACGAGGAATACCACGGTGGCCTCACCTACGGCGGAAACTGCGAGCCAACTATGGAGGTGCGTTTCTCCGACGGCACAAGAGAAGCCGAACTCTATTATAAGAGCCACATTATAAATGAAAATACTCTCCGCATAACTCTTTGCGATAAATATAAGCCCCTTGAGGTTGAACTTGTATATACCGTCTATGAGGATTGCGACATTATAGAAAAAAATGCCATCATCCACAACAGAGGCAGCGAGGATATTTATTTTGATACCCTCTTTTCGGGGCTTTGCCATCTTCCCTTCAGAGATAATTACCGACTCTCCACCCTTACCGGTCAATGGGCGGATGAATACAGAATAACAAGAGCCCCCATGCGTGACGGTCAGACCGTTCTCCAGACAAGAAACGGACTTTCGGGTCCCGATGCTGTACCTCTCGTTATGATAGACGAGGGCGACGCTACCGAGCGAGACGGCGACGTTTGGTTTATGACACTGCTTTGGAGCGGAAACCACAAAATGATAGCCGAGCGCACCGTTTTCGGCAATGTTCAGATCACGGCAGGTCTTAATAACTGGGATTTTTGCATGAAGCTGGGCGGCGGCGAGGATTTTTCAACCCCAATTCTCGCTATCGGCTTTACCGAGGGCGGCTTCGGACAGACCAGCCGCAATATCCATGCATATTCCAGAAAGCATCTTATGCGCGAGATAGAAGCAAGACGCATAATGCCCGTTGTCTATAACCCCTTCGGCACGTTTTTCAGTCAGATCAATGAAGAAAAAATACTTTCCGTCATCGACATTGCCCATGACATAGGAGTCGAAGCTCTTATCCTTGATGCAGGCTGGCAGGGTGAGGGCAAGGAAGGCTATGACTATCGAAAGGGAATGGGAATCTGGAACGAAAATACAGAACGCTTCCCAAAGGGGCTCAGATATATCTCGGACGAGCTTCACAGACGAGGTATGATGTTCGGTCTTTGGATGGAGCCCGAGTGCTGCCATGTTGAAAGCCCCATTGCCTATGAACACCCCGAATGGATACTCCGTACTCCCACAAAGGACGACGGCAGATATGACAACCGTCATGTCCTGAACTTCGCTCTGCCCGAAGTCAAAAGCTATATGTTTGAAAAGACCTGTTACCTCATCGATAACTGTGGGGTTGACTATTTCAAGGTGGATTTCAACCGTCTTCTTCAGGATGTGGGAACAGAGGAAATGGATATTTGCGACCGTCAGATGGTTAGATATTATTATGCGAAGAATCTCTGCGACTATTTTGATGAATTAAAGACTAAATATCCGAACCTTATGTTTGAAAACTGTGCGGGCGGCGGTCAGAGAGTTGACCTTAACATGATGCGCTTCACTGGAAGAATAAACAGAAGCGACAACCAAGACCCATTTGACATACTGAGACTTCATGAAGGATTTTCCAATATCATGCTCCCAAAGCTTGCAGGCGGCGGATGCCACATAAGCAGTGTTTATACGGCGCATCATAATAACAGAACGTCCACAATGCGCTTCCAGGCAAGAGTTGCCATGATGGGGGCTCTCGCCATAGGTCAGCATCTTCTTAATCTCACAGAGGAGCAGAAGGAGGAGCTGAAAAAATACGTTGAGCAGTATAAGAGCATAAGGCATATCGTTCACCTTGGCGATATCTACCGTCTGGCTTCTGTTGACGAGCGTCCCTATGCGGCTTATGAATATCTCTCCGAGGACAGAAGAGAAGGACTCATTTTCATTTTCGGCAGAGGAATAGGCGCTATGCGCATCTATGAGAGACTTCGCCTTGACGGACTTGATGAGGACGCAAAATACTCCTTTACCGAGATCGACGGTGCTGAACAGTCAGACGTTTCCGTCGGCGGTGATACCAAAAACAACACCCCCATGCAGAAAACGAGAACGGGAAAGGCCCTTATGCGCCTCGGCATTGATTTTGTTCTGCGCGGTGATATGGACAGCATAGTTTATCATTTCAAAAAAAATGAAAATAGAGTGTAAAGGATAGGAATATGCCAAAATTTTTCAGAATATGCGGAATAATCTTCTTTCTCGGCTGTGTTCTCGGATTTTGCCTTGTTTTTTCAAGTGCAGGATCGGGTAGCCTTGCAGATGCCCTCGCAGGACTTCTTATATCCTTTCTTTCTTGCTCTCTGGGTCTGCTCTTTATATATGCGGCAGAGCTGCTTGAAAGAGTGAAGGCACTTGAAGAAAAAGCCCCTAAAAAGCCCACCGAAAAAGACGAAAACAATATTGATTGAAAGGTTTTATCAAAATGAACAGGAAATTATTTGACTATATCTCT
The DNA here is from genome assembly GCA_964411355.1 of uncultured Lachnospiraceae bacterium. Classification (GTDB taxonomy): domain Bacteria; phylum Bacillota; class Clostridia; order Oscillospirales; family CAG-272; genus SIG710. The sequence goes on along the minus strand of CAYPKQ010000122.1, from coordinate 4,738 downwards.
AAAAGCCCCACAGCTTATCATGCGGTTTCCCATACCGCTTCGATTCTTGAGGACAAAGGCTTCACTAAGCTTTGCGAGAATGAAAAATGGCAGCTCGAAGCAGGAAAAGGCTATTTTGTTACAAGAAACGGCTCTTCCCTTATCGCCTTCAAGATTCCTCGGGAGGATTTCGGCGGATTTATGATGAGTGCCGCACATAGCGACAGTCCAGCCTTCAAAATCAAAGTAAATGCCGAGCTTACAGATGGCAATTATCTGCGTCTTTCAAGCGAAAAATACGGCGGTATGCTCTGCTCAACATGGCTTGACAGACCTCTTTCGGTTGCGGGCAGAATTGCGGTTCGCACCAAAAACGGGTTCGAGACAAAAAATGTGGATCTTGAAGATTTTTTTGCGATAATTCCCAATGTTGCCATCCATATGAACAGAAATGCAAACGACGGAATGTCTTATAATGCCGCAGTTGATATGATCCCACTCTTTGGTGACGCCTCATCAAAGGACGGTTTTCTCTCTGCCATTGCGGAAAAAGCAGGCGTAAAAAAAGAAGATATTATCAGCACCGATCTTTTCCTTTATAATCTTGATAAAGGCTCGGAATGGAGCAATTTTATTACTGCACCGAGACTTGATGATCTCGGGTGCGCATTTGCTTCTCTTGAAGGCTTTTTAAGCGCAAAAAAGAGCGAAAGCGCATCGGTTTATTGCCTTTTTGATAATGAAGAGGTGGGAAGCCAAACAAAGCAGGGCGCAGCCTCAACATTCCTCTCCGACACCCTTTGCCGCATAAATTCTTCCCTTGGCGGAGATGACGAAATGCTCAAAATGAGAATTGCAAACAGCTTCCTCGTCTCCTGCGACAACGCCCATGCATCCCATCCGAATCACGGTGAATATTCGGATAAAAACCATTCGGTCTATATGAATGGCGGAATAGTTATCAAATATAATGCAAATCAAAAATATACCACGGATGCTTTTTCCGATGCCTTTTTCAGACTGATCTGCGAAAAAGCCGGCGTTCCCGTGCAGTCATATGCAAACAGAGCCGATATGCCGGGCGGCTCGACTCTTGGAAACATTTCAAATACGCAGGTGTCGCTCAATACCATTGATATCGGTCTTGCACAGCTTGCAATGCATTCGGCGCTTGAAACAGCAGGCGCAAAGGATATCGAATATATGATAAAAGCCCTGGGGGTATTCTTCTCAAGCTCTCTGAAAACAACCGATGGCGGCATGGAAATAAAATAATACTGAAAAAACAAGACATAATAAATAAGGATGAGCAATTGCTTTTGCAAGAAAGCTGTTGACTCATCCTTTTTTTACGTTGCTCTCGTGAATTTATCCGATAAACAGTAATTCATTCGCCTACAGGTGCTAAATTACTGTTTCGTTTTATAATTATGCTTTTCCAACAGAGCCGAAGAGGGTCATTTTCTTAATGACTTCCGTCTTTATCTCCTCAACCTTGCAGTTTCTTGCGGCAAGATATCCGATACCCTCCTCGGAGCATTTCTTCATCGCTCTTTCACCCGCAAGACAAAGGTCGGTAAAAATATTCATCTTTGCGATTCCGTCCTTTATAGCTGTCCGGAAATCAAGATCGGTAAGTCCCGAGCCGCCATGAAGAACAAGGGGTGTGTCTGTTGCTTTTCTTATTTCTTTGAGACGCTCAAAATCAAGCTTGGGTATCTTTTTATATGCACCGTGTGCAGTTCCAATGGCAATTGCAAGCGCATCAACGCCTGTATCGGCTATGTAATCAAGTGCCTGCTTGGGTGTTGTATAAAGTGCGGAATCGTCCCCATCATCAGTGTCCGCATTTCCAACGTGACCTATCTCGCCCTCAACGCTTGCACCAAAGGAATGAGCGATCTTTACGATTTCCTTTGTCTGTGCGATGTTTTCGGAATATTCGTGAACAGAACCGTCGAACATTATGCTTGAAAAGCCCAGCTTCAGTGCCTCAATGCAGCGGTCAAAGGTAAGACCGTGGTCATAGTGCATAACAACGGGAACGCTTGCTGCCTTTGCTCTTGCAAGAATGGAGGGGGCAATGAGCTGAAGCTCACCGTAGGGAAGAAGAACCTCTGCTGTACCTATAATAACGGGTGAACGGGTCTCCTCTGCCGCCTCGATAACGGCCTGCAGCATATCGCTGTCTGTTGTGTTGAAAAGTCCAACGGCATATTTACCGTCTCTCGCCTTTGGAAGTACATCATTAAGAGTAACTAACATATTACATATCCTCCTCTATCGTGGGTGCTCTTACTATTCTCTTATCTGTGAAAACATCTGTTTCGTCTGTGCTCATTGTAGAAAACTCGGAAATAACTGCGCCCTCGTCACCCGATGTGAACCAATGTAGTGTGCCGGGCATGATGGTGTACTGCTCACCGGGATTAAGGATTATCTCATGATATACGGTCGTGTCGGTTTCGGGAAGAAGTGCCTCAATTTCCTCTTTCTTGCCCTCGCCCTCAACATAGAGATATACCTTTCCGTATCTGCATCTGAAGGTCTCTTCCTTGCCCTGCTGTCCGTATGAATCAACATGCTTGTGCTCGGGGCAGCTCTGATGCGGCAAAAGAACCATCTCCTTTGCGCAAACACGCTCTGTATTTATATAAACGCAGAGCTGAAGTCCGACTTTTTCTACTATTCCAAGTCCAAAATCGGCAACTTCAACAGGCTCGTCCTCGCGAACAACGATATTCGCCTTCTTAAAATACTCTCTTGCCAGCTTTTCCATGCGGCAGTATTCGCTTCTTTTCATTTTTCGTTTCTCCTTTTTATATTTTCAGTTCATTTTTTTCAAAATTTTTAAGCATATCTTCAATATATGCCCTTGATTTCATTCCGCTGATGGAATCTGCAGCTGAAAGATTGCAAGCGGCAGCGGCAGAGGAAAATTCGAGTATTCTCTTATCGTCAAAGCCCTTATAAAGACCGTAAAGACAGCCCGCAGTAAAGGCATCGCCCGCTCCAACACTTCCTTTGATATATCCCTTTGGAAGCTTAAGTGAGGGAACTGCGGTAAATGCTCCGCCGCGGCTCATAATAAAACCGCCCTCGGGGCAATGAACTATCACCTTTTCTCTCACACCGTATTCAAAGAATTTTTCCATGGTGCGCTTGATATTCGAAACATTGAGCGTTCCGTCGGCATTTCTCGGTGAAAGCCCCGTAACCTTGCCGCTCTCCACCTCATTCATTGTTGCATAGCTGCAATATTTAAGTGCGGGGATGACCTTTGCGGCAAATCTCTCGCTATCCTCGCTTACAACATCTATGGAGGTCTTTATGCCCTTTGCCTTGACATCATGGAGAAGTCGAGCCATTTTCGTGCCGTATTCAAAATCCTCACCGTCAAGCTCGTCAAGGAGCAGAATGTATCCGATGTGGAATATCTCGCAGTCAAGAGAATCAATGTCGATGTCCTTCTGGGAAAAATCCGCATTTGCACCCTTCATGTGAAAAAATGTGCGCTCACCCGTGTCAACCTCTGTCATAACGCTTGAATAGCTCGTGGGAGAGCTTTGAGAAATGACTACTCGACCGGTATCTATTCCGTATTTCTTCAGCTCGGATATAATAAATCGTCCCTGCTCGTCAGAGCCTATCTTGCCCACTGCCGAGAGGTGAAGCTCGGGGTCAATGACGGCAAGGTCTATTATCGTGTTCGGCACAGCACCGCCCACTGCCTTTTGCAGTTCAAGAATCGTCGAAAGCATATTTTTGCTTGGATATCTGTCTATCATATTGATAATATCAACAAGAATATTGCCTGCGATAACGATTCCTCTTGAATTTCCCTTCATAAGATAATCAATCGAAACGCCGAAGATATCTGAAAGTGCGGGAAGCTGCGTAATTTCGGGGAAACCGCCGCCCCTTTCCCACTTACTGACTGCTTTATCGCTGACATTCAGCCTTTGGGCAAGCTCGCCTTGGGTAAGTCCCTGCTTTTTTCTCAGCATGGTTATTTTTTTCCCAAAATCCACGGGGTTCATTTGTTTTTCCTCCTCGCTTTATTTCCTACAACTCTATTATATAGTTTTTTGAGAAAATTGTAAACCTACTTGGAGGTTAAAAAATAAACTTTTCGTTCTTTTTCACCTCTACCGTTCGTAGATTTTTCGTTTTGAAAGAAAAATGAATAAACAAGCGATTCATCGGGTAAATTAAAAATATAAAAAAGCAAAGGAGCAAGGATATGAACACACTCAGCACAAAAGAAAACGGACTTTTAAAGGATCTTGCAGGTCAGGAAAAGCTCTGCATAGACAAATACAACAAATATAGTTCGGAAGCAAAAAGCCCTGTTTTAAAATCTCTTTTTGAAACTATGGCAAAAACCGAGCAGGAGCATCTTAAAACCGTAAATGAGATGATGAGCGGCGGCACTCCCGCAATGCCATCGACCATCGGCAATTCAAACAACCAAAACACCGAGGCTTATTCATACAGCAGCGAAGATGACAAAAAACAGGATACTTTTCTCTGCACAGATATGCTTACAACTGAAAAACACGCTTCGAGTCTTTATGATACAAGCGTTTTTGAATTTACTATGCCCGAGCACCGCAGAATCCTCAACCATATCCAGGCAGAGGAGCAGCAGCACGGCGAGCAGATCTATGCTTATATGAAAAATAACGGAATGTATAACTAATTACGATGGTATTCAAATGCTGCATCGCCTGACGTCGATATGATGTTATGCTCTGCA
>CAYPKQ010000121.1:0-7735 GCA_964411355.1 uncultured Lachnospiraceae bacterium | reverse complement strand
AGAAGGATGGATGACAGTCTTTCAATCGGACGTGATAGCCCAAGGAGGTGATCGTCTGTCCATTTCGCCCTTCTATTATAGCTTAGGAATGAGAACCTGCCGTGTACATCTGGCTGATGTACTTCGGATGGCAAATATATTATAACAGGAGGAGAATTTGAACTCTCCTTTTTTTGCTTATCCAAGTGCGGCAATCCCCCTCGGTTATTTTGAGCGGAGTAAAGAAAAGTCGACGGTTCTACGAACGGGTTATGAACATTAGTTGTTTTTTTCGCTCATGCCGGCGGGGCCGCCAAATTTGCACGCCCCAAAGTGGCTGTCCCGCCGGCCAGAGGCGGTGGAAATAAACAACATATGCGCCAAAACCATAGAAAAACCACCATAAACCGCTCATAAGCAAATCATAATTTATAGATTTCTATTGAAAAATTTTCCGTAATGTGATAGAATATATCAGAGACTCCCTATATAAAGACTTTACGGAGAGAGAAATGAAGATAGAAAAACCGAAAAACGAGGAATTTTATCCCGATTCCGAGGAAGAAATAATACCCGAAGAGCTTTTTGACGATAGCATAACCACAGTTTGCTTTACAGGTCATAGAAATATCCCCGAAAATATTACCTCGATTATCCATGAGCTTCTTGCCCAGATACTCGATTCCCTTTATGACAGAGGTGCAAGGATTTTCAAGGCGGGCGGTGCCGTGGGCTTTGACACCATGGCGGCACAAGCGGTAATAGATTTAAGAAACCGAAAAGATGATAGGTCTGTAAAGCTCCATCTTTGCCTTGCCGCTCCCGATCAGGCAAAAAATTTCAGCCGCTATGATGCGATTATATACAGAATGGTTTTTGACAGTGCAGATAGCTTTTCATATGAGAGCGAAAAGGCAAGTTCCGCAAGTTATTTTGCAAGAAACCGCTCCCTTGTTGGTGGGAGTGATGTTTGCGTTGCCTATTGCACAGAGCAGCGCGGTGGAACCTATTATACCTGCACAAAAGCACTAACAAGCGGAGTTGAATTTATAAATCTTGCGGATTTTATCGAATATGAATGATTGAATAATATACAAAAAAAGGAGAACTGCTATGAAAAAGCTTATTTGCGCAGCGATTACCTTTGTTCTAATATTTATCTTTACCATCCTTGCCTTTGCCGAGAGAGAAGAAGAGGGCACTGTACTTGCCGAGGGCGCACTGAATGAAACGGTTTCTTATAAGATAGTAAATTACGGAAACGAGGAAAAGCCCTCATGCACGCTCTTCATCGAGGGAAGCGGCGCTTTTGAAGGTCTTGATAACGAAGGAAACCCTTTGAAATATCAGACTCGCGATAAAGGTATTTTTGCGCCATACTGTGACAGTATAAAAAAGGTTGAGATAGGCGAGGGAATCGAGGAGATCGGCTCTTACGGAATCGCTTTTCTGAAAAAAGCAACCGAGCTTGTAATCCCCAAAACCCTTACTACCCTTGGAAATGCGTCTCTCCAAGATATGAAGGATCTGAAAAAAATAACGGTGAGAGGTGAAAAAGCCCCCGAGGGCTATGATTTTGACCTCAGCTATGTAACTTCGATTAAAAATTACGCCTTTAGCGGCTGTAATTCGGTAAGAAACATAAAGCTTTCCGACTCACTTGAGGGGCTTCTCGGAAAGCAGACCTTTTCAGGCTGTCATCTTCTTGAAAAGCTGACCGTTCCCGCAGGGGTAACCGTTGTGGGAGAGGAGTGCTTTAAAAACTGCGTTTCTCTTTACTATGTTCATTTTCTCGGTGCTCCCTCCATCGACAGCCGCGCTTTTTCGGGAAGTGAGCTTGCATATATCGTGGGCAGCGACGATAAGCTTTACGGCGAAGTGAAGGAGAAGAATCTTAATTGGGCAGGAAAAAATCTTATAGATATCCCCTTTTACCCCACAGAGGACGTAATAGCCTTCGGCTCTTGCGGCAGCGGGCTTTATTGGCACCTGGAGGAAAATGAATTTTCAACAGCGGATTCCCCGAAATATGATCTGCTCATAAAGGGAAACGGCACGAAGCTCATGTTCAGAACCGGCAAAGACAGTTTCACTAATTTCGGTTCATATAAGAACACCGCAATAGCACCTTATTTCGGTGGAATCACAAGAGCCTATATCGAGGCGGAAAATGTCAGCGAAATTGCCGGAAATTTCTTCACCGGCATGGAAAAGCTGGTGCAGGTAATGCTCCCCTGCTCTCTTGAGACTCTGAACGGTGCGGTATTTGAGCATTGCAGAGGTCTTGAAAGCATTTATTATGTGGGAAACGAGCCCGAGTCGGGTGTTTTTGATCTTTCTACCGTCAAAAATATATCTTCCTACTGCTTTGACGGCTGCGAAAAGATGAACAGCTTCATTTTTTCTGCCGATCTTGAAAATGACTCGATAGGCACAGAGACCTTCAAGGGATGTACAGGGCTTACGGTCTTTACCGTTCCTGCCCAAATAACCTCAATCGAAAAAAATGCCTTCATTGGCTGCGAAAATCTTGTCGAGGTCATTTTTGAGCTTGACGCAAAAATCGACAGAAGAGCTTTTACAGATTGCAATTCTTTGAAAAGTTTCCGCGGTCTTGCAAATTCAGAGGCCGAAAGATTTGCTCTTGATAATGATATTGAATTCCTTTATCCTTGCGATGTTGCCATCAGACTTGTAGGCAGCAAAAAGCTCCTTGCCAATATCGGAGTCATTGCGGGACAGGGACTTGAAGATTTTTCCGTTCTCGGCAGCGTTTGCCTTTTCTATACCGACCCTGAGGGGAAAGAGCCTTATGATATGAAAACGGCTATTACCGAAACGACCACCCTTTATGCCCTTCCCATTCTCCGCAATCTGTCTGTTTTTCCGATAGAGGGCGAGGGTGAAAAAACGAAGCTTTCAGCGCATTATTCACTTTCCTCTTCCCCGGAAAATGATATTTTCAAGGTAGTTTTGGCAGGTGCTGTGGCATCGAGAGACAGGGGCACTTCAAATGCGCTTATAACAAGAGACATGGCGTTTACATATGACATTCCTTTCTTTGGAGAGGGAGCAAAAAATGAACACTCTGCGTCTCTGCCCGCTTCTGCATTGCTTTATAGTGTTTCTGCTGTCGGTTTTGAGGATGAAGAAGGACAGCTTATTCCCGAAAGAGCGGGAGAAAAGCTTTTCTTCAGAGGATATGCCGTTATTGAAAACAAGAAAACGGGCGAACGCTTTGTAAGCTATACAGATATGATGGGCGGAAGCCTTTATGAAAAAGGAAAAACATTTGCTTCCGAAAAGATCAGTGCTCTTGACGAGTGCGAAAAAACTCCTCTTACAAAGGATGAGATGCTGGGAACGGTCGAGAGGGTGAGTCTCGGCGAGATATCACCGCTTTTCAGCGGAACTCTTGAAATAAAGGGTGGAGACTTTTTCCGAGAGCATCTTGAAAGCTATTATTCGGCAGAGGGAGATGTTCCGGCTATTGTAAAATTTGATCCCGACGACTATTTTGAGCTTGGGGTGGACGAAGCGCAGATACGAGCTCTCGCCCGTGAAATAAAGGAATATTCCGAGGCTGGCGGCAGCGTAATGCTTCTTCTCAGACCATATAATCCCGCAAATTTCAGTGGAAGCACTACGGGAGGAAGGCTTAGCGAGAAGGATTGGACAGATCTTTTTAACCCCGTAACTCCCATAGGCATGGCATATTATAAAAACCTCGGAAAATGCGGTATGCTTCTGCAGTTTTTAAAGGAAGAGGGCGTTTGCGTTTACCTCTGCCTTATGCCGGAGGTAGCAAATGAGAGCCGTTGGTGGAGTGCACCTGCCGAAAAGGGCGGTGACATGACAGCCGTTACAAAATATTATAGGGCGGTTTGGGAAATGACCGTGCCATATTATAATGAGAAATGCGCTCTTAATAATATCATCTGGGTATTTGAGGGCGGTGAAAATGCTGACGAGTATCTTCCGGGCATGGAGCTTGTGGATATTTACGGAAGTGAATTTGAGAGCTCGGAAGGAAAAACTCGTCTCTCTGATTTAAAATAATATATCGAATATCAAAAAAGGGGCTTTTACATAGAAAGCCCCTTTCGTTGTGTATTTGATTTGAAGGATTAAACGAAATCGTGCTTTGCAGGATGAAATCCGAATGAACCGCAAATCAGACAGTCATCTTTCATATTCTTTCTCCTTAAAGCAATTTGAATTGGTTTTTTTCAAACTCCAATAATCCTTCATCCCTCATTTTGCATAGTTCATTTGACATTGCGCTTCTGTCAACTGATAGAAAATCCGCAAGCTGCTGACGGTTGAACGGTATGGTGAAGCTTGCGCTATTATGCTTTTTCGCTTCCTCGGAGAGATAAGAAATGAGCTTCTCCTTTGTGGTACGCTTTGATATATGTCCAAGCTTTTGCACGAGAGCTCTGTTCTTTTCCGCAATTGCAAAAAACAAATTTTGCACCACCATCGAGTGAAATCTGCAAGCCGAGGAACAGACTGTTATGATTCTTCGCACGTCGAAAAAGATAACCGTGCTATCTTCAATAGCAACAACATCGTTAAGCAATGCACCGCTTTCGGGGGCAATGTATGCTTCTCCAAACATATCGCCTACGGCAATACGGTTGACGATGGCACGGTTGCCCCAATAATCATCTCGCTGAATATGAAGCTCGCCGCAGACGAGTACCGTTATGCAGTTCAAATGTTCACCTTGGCGAAAAACGTATTCACCTTTTTTGTAGGTATGCAACCTTGCATCAAGACAAGACAGCATCGCCCCCATTTCCTCATCGGCAACTCCGGTGAACAGCTTAGTTCTTTTAAGTATTGGAATATATTCCTTCATAAAAATCTCTTTTCCGTTGTAAAAACAACCGACTTGTTTCTTTTATTGTACTATAATATTGGTGTAATATCAAGAGCTATTGAAAGGAAATTATTTATGATACGTAAAATTATTAAAATTGACGAAGAAAAATGTAACGGTTGCGGTGCTTGTGCTGCGGCTTGCCACGAGGGTGCGATTGAAATGGTGAATGGTAAGGCTCGTCTTACCCGTGAGGACTATTGTGACGGTCTTGGTGATTGCTTGCCTGCGTGTCCTACGGGAGCGATTACCTTTGAGGAGCGCGAAGCACCTGCTTATAACGAAGCGGCAGTTATTGCTCCCAAAGAAAAAAAGAATGACACCTTGCCTTGCGGTTGTCCGGGAACGCAATCAAAGTCAATCAGGCGAGAGGAATGTTCTTACTCTGCTGTAGGTACACCTGCTGTGAGTCAACTGTCACAATGGCCTGTTCAAATCAAGCTCGTTCCCGTAAACGCACCCTATTTTGACGGAGCAAATCTTCTCATCGCAGCAGATTGTACCGCTTATGCATACGGAAATTTCCACAACGAGTTTATTCGAGGTCGAATTACTCTTATCGGTTGCCCCAAGCTCGATAGTGTTGACTATACCGAGAAGCTCACGGCAATTCTTACAAACAACGATATCAAGAGCGTCACCGTGGTGCGTATGGAAGTGCCTTGCTGTGGCGGTATTGAATATGCCGTCAAGAAGGCTTTGCAAACAAGCGGAAAGTTTATTCCGTGGCAAGTCGTTACCATCTCCACGGACGGAAAAATACCGGATTAACCGAGGCTTTTATCATTGAAAATAGATGTTTTGTTTTCCATGTGAACAGACAGACAGCCGGCCGCAAGGCTTGCTCGGGTAGCGCAGGTGTGTGCGGCAAAAAGGCTGACACCGCCGTGCTTCAAGATAAGCTGACGGTGCTCTCCTCGGCGGTGGAATTTCAAATTAACGTCCGAGATTTATGCGGCATATTACACAAATTAAAAACATAACAAAGAGCAACTTATTATCATAAAAGGCAAGAGCATCTATTTACCGGCAGAGAAATAGATGCTCTCTTTTTGCTATTTAAAAATATAGCAAAGGGTGACTCGTTTTGGAAAGTGATCCAAAACGAGTTTCCCCGGCTAAAAGCTACCTTACTGAAACTTGTCCGAGGAGATTTTTGGCTGGGATAGTTGGACTCGAACCAACGAAATGCAAGAGTCAAAGTCTTGTGCCTTAACCGACTTGGCTATATCCCAATATAAAATTCGGTGCCGATAATATATTTTTCCATCGGCTGACACTAATTATAACACAATCCTTCCAAGATGTCAAGAAATAATTTTAACTCGCATAAAATGTTTTGTAATATCTTGGGAGGAGGGTATATGAAAAGCTGTAAATCAATTGTCAAAAAAACAATTTCGGTGCTTTTATCTATAGTCATTGTCTCCGTGCTTGTAACATCCTGTGGGAGAAACGATCGTCCAAAAACAGATGCTGTTCTGGGTGCTATGCTATCCTGCGTAAATGATCTGAAGGCCGGAACGGTTTATACAACAGCCAGCTCACCCGGCGCACCCGATTATCTATCAGAAAGTCTCCTTGAAGCCCTTTACGGTCATGGGGATTTTCCGGATGTTCTCGGCAGAGCCGAAAGTATATCGCTCCGCGCCTCATCAGGGCTATATGCGGAAGAATTTGCAGTGTTCCTTTGCAGCAGCAGCCGAGACACAGAGGAAATCGCTGATCTGTGCCTGGGCAGAATCGATACCATTCGATATTTTATCAACGCAAATTCGGAAAAGCTCTCTCTTGATGCGAATATATCGGTCACCCTTGACAACGCGAAGGTGATAATATCGGGGCATTATGTAGTCATGGCGGTTTCAAAGGATGCTTCTATTGCAATAGCGGCGGCAAAAGAACTGATAACTTAATAATTTGTCGTGACAGAGACCTGCCCACGCTAAAGGATTTTAAGGACATCCATTAACCGCCGTAGGTATCTGCAAACACCAAGCACCTCAAAAGCTTCCGGCTTTTGAGGTGCTTATCATTTTTATGCCATGTATTTTTTGAGAAGGTCGTCAACAAAGGGAACATTAACCGATCTTCCACCCATTGCCTTAATGCCGAGAATGATAAAGAGTATCTTCTCAATAAGAGCAATAATAGCATTGATAAGGTAAATATACTGATTAACCTTGGAATAATCAAAACTATCATTAAGAAGATTGCAAATTCTGTTAAGAAGACTTAGTCCTTCGGGAACAAAGTCAACAAACGCGCTAAGCAAGCTAAAGCTGAGCATAACTGCAACAGCCTTTATGGCATTATGACGCAGCCACTGATCCCCCTCAAAAAGCAGAACATATCCGGCAAGAATTACAGCCAAAAGATATCCGCTGAAAAGTCCGCTGAAATAGATGGTAGCCGCCAGCATACCAACGGTTATTCCAAGTCTTGTTTTTTGCATAATAAAGCTCCTTTTTTCGTGTTTTATGGATATATTATACTACACAATTTTGATTTTGTAAATATCCATTGCGGTATTTCTATTGATTTTTTTTGACTGCTGTGATAAAATAAATTATCGAAAATATAAAAAGGAGACTTAAAATGAAAGCTTGTGTAATGCAGCCGCCATATTCTATGGATCTTTCAAAGGCAGATGAGCTTTTCGAATGGAAGATGAATAAGCTGCTTGAATGTGATGATACGATGGACATAATCGTCCTGCCCGAATACAGCGACGCGCCTTGCCGCACGGACACATGGGAGGAGACCTATGCCTGCTATGAAAAATACAGCAGTCGGCTTCTTGAAGCTTGCGCCGAGACAGCTCGCCGCTGCAACTCCATTCTTTTTGTAAACGGACTGTGCGAAACCGAA
>CAYPKQ010000120.1:0-7822 GCA_964411355.1 uncultured Lachnospiraceae bacterium | reverse complement strand
GGGTGTAGGTCGGATTTACCCGGCGCGAGAGTTCAAATCTCTCCTTCTCCGCCAAAAGAAAAACCTCAAAAGTCTTGGAAAATCAAGGCTTTGAGGTTTTTTGTTTTTTGCAAAAGATGGTTTATACCCCTTATCATACCCCTTATAGGATTTTACGCATTTATTTTCTCGAAATATGACTGCATTCGGGCTGCGCTCTCTTTTTTCATTTTTTCGGAGACATGACCATACACATCGAGCGTAAAGCTTGCTGTGGCGTGACCAAGGTTTTGCTGTACCGTTTTCACATCGTCACCTTCTTGCAGAGCTGTGACAGCGTAGGTATGGCGCAGATCATGAAAGCGTGCATCGGGTCTGCCTATCTTTGTGGCGATCCTCTTAAAATGCTTCAGTGCAGTTTGAGGCTTGACAAATTCCCCTATCTCGCTTGTAAACACAAGGTTAAAATCATTTTTCCATGCAAAACCGACAGTCAGATGGTTATTTGCTTGCTCTTGCCTTACTTTTTTCAGAATATCCATGACAAAAGGCGGGGCTGTCAGCACTCGGATTTTATCATTTTTGGTGGTAGCTATATAATGCTTACCGCCTTTTTCTTTTTCCTTACAGAGTTCACCAAAGGGAATTATTTTTTTAACCGCCCATGTATTGCTTTGTATTCGTGCTTTTCACGAAGCTCGAAGGGAGAATAACCTTCATAAAACGAATCGGTCATGCAATGCCCCAATTCATGTGCCAGACGTTCAAGCCTCGTATATTCAATATTTTCATCATCCGACAGCCCGATGATCTTTGAGCCGTCATAAAAGCGCACTGACATTGATTTTATGCTTTTGGGGCAGCTCTCATCTATTGGGATATGCTCATTCTCAGCCAAAGAATATAATTTAGCGAGTTTTCTTGTATTTTTGCTTGAGAAATTCCGCATAATTCATTACCTCGTTCCACATTTCGTCCGTGACCTCGGTGTCACCGCCGAATAGGGCGACCTTTACAGCCTCATTGCTATCAGCAGTGGGGCTTTTTTCTGTTTGTTCTTCTTCTCCCAATAAATAGCCTACGGAAACACCGAAATAAGAGGCGATCTTTTGAGCGGTTACAGCGGTTAAACCTTTGGTTCTACCGTGCTTCATATCCGATAATGTGCTTTTGGACAGACCCAAATCTAAGCACATTCTGCTACCGGATACTCCTCTTTTTTCGCAAAGTTCAATAATTCTTTTGTATAAAGCGCACATATTTACATCTCCTTTGCTTGTGCATAATGCGAGAAGTACGAAAGTTCGGAATATTCCTCTTGACAAGTACGAGACTATGTACTATAATAGATACAGATAATTACGAAATTTCGTACCAAGACATTTCTTATTATCTACATTATAGTACATTTAATCGTACTTGTCAATGCCCAAAATATGAAAGGAGGCGAATTTTAGTGAATATGAGCAAATTTTCTGACTTTGGTTTGTGCGTAAAAACCAAACTTTTACAAACGGGGAGATCCCTAAAATGGCTTGAAAAAGCTGTTTCCGAAAAAACAGGAATGTTCGTGGACGGCGGATATATGTATAAAATCCTTACCGGGAAGCGCGAACCGACAAAAATTATAGAGGCGATTTGTGAAATTTTGGATATCAAAGAGGAATGATTTAAAATCCGATTAGGAGGTTGAAAAAATGAAATTTGTTGTTTGCCCTCTCTGCGGCGCAAATCTTGAATTTGGAGAGAAATGTGACTGCGTATCGGGGGAAAATGAAATTAAAAAGCTCGTTCTTTTTGCAAAGCTTCTTCTTGACAATGAACAATGCGAGAGGGCGAAAGCTGAAGCCGAAAGGCAGGGCATACCGTTTTTTGAGTATGTGGATAACGAATTTGAACAAACTCTGAGGCAGGCAGAGAAAGAACGCAAGACAGGAGGAGACCAATGCGACAATGAGTGGAATTACACAGGAAAACAAGCTTGTTTACAGCGTTGAAGAAATGGCGTCAGTGCTCGGAATATCGAAGCCCGTTGCCTATGAGCTTATAAAGAGAGAGGGCTTCCCTTCGGTAAGGCTGTCCGAAAGAAGGATAGTGATCCCCGTTGACAGCCTTCGGGAATGGCTGAGAGCAAACACGGGAGCGTGAGAATATGGGAAAATTAAATAATGGTTTTCTTATCTCTTACGATTGGCTTCCCGCTCTCGAAAGTCTTTCGGGAGAAGATTACAAGGCTTTACTTTCTGCTCTTATCAAAAGGCAAAAGGACGGTGTTCCCCTTCCAAAGTTCGATAATGAACTTGTGAACATTTTTGCGCAAATGATAGAACCGCAAATAAAGCGCAGACTATGTGGACAGACAGGAGGAAACAAAGCAAAAAAAGATACTACGGTAGATACTACGGTAGATACTGCTATAGCTATAGCTAAGCTAAATAAAGCTAAGCTAAATAAAGCTAATACACCCCCTACCCCCTCAAGGGGGAAGTGTGCAGGCTTTGAAGAGTTTTGGCTTGCATATCCAAAGAAAAAAGACAAGCAAAATGCAATTAAGGCATGGAACAAGCTGAAGCCTGATGCTGAACTCGTAAAAAGTATAATCGAAGCTCTCACACGTGCAAAAAGCTCCGAGGATTGGCAAAAGGACGGAGGGCAGTATATCCCTCTCCCATCAACTTACATTAACGGCAGACGCTGGGAGGACGAAATAAGGGAGGTAAATAATGCAGTCAATAGGAACGCTGCTTATGCGGGCAGAGACAATGGCGAAAACTATGGAGAAACGATCTGACACAGATCATGCACAATGGCTTGTTGACAGATACAACCGTGAGGAGGGACAGCTGAAGGGCTATAACTGCGATATATGCAGAAATAAGGGGCACATTATGCTTCTTCAGAACGGTGTCGAGGTTCTTGACGAATGCAAATGTATGAAGGTAAGAGCTGCAATGAGACGGATTGAGAAAAGCGGACTTAAGGAGAAGCTGAAGGAATGCAATTTTGATACCTTCAAAGTCTCGGAGGCATGGCAGGAGCGTCTTAAACACAAAGCGCTCTCATTTGCTTCCTCTCCCGGGAACGGATGGTTTTTTATCGGAGGTCAGCCGGGAAGCGGAAAGACTCATCTTTGCACTGCCATTGCGGGGAAGCTTCTCGGAGAGGGAAAAGAAGTGCGTTATATGCTATGGCGTGAAGAGTCGGTAAAGCTCAAGACAATGGTAAACGATACGGAATATTCCCGCATTATGGATGAGTTTAAAAGCTGTGAGATCCTTTACATAGACGATTTTTTCAAGGGAGAGAGAGGGAAAGCCCCCACATCTGCGGATATAAATTTAGCTTTCGAGCTTCTCGACAGGCGAATACGAAAAATCACCGTTATTTCCTCCGAGAAAACCATATCGGAGCTGATGGAGACGGATGAAGCTATAGGCAGCAGAATTTTCGGGCAAAGCGACCCGCTCGGAAATTGCCTTAATATTCAGCTTGACCGAAACAAAAACCAACGTTTGAAAGAGCGCAAAAAACTTCAAGGAGTGAAAAAATGTTAAAACCGTACAATGAACTTGTAAAAGTGGATGTCAGACCGCATTGCGACATGAGAGAAGCAAAAGACGATAAGGGCAAGGTCATACAAGTGCCCTATCTTAATTGGGCAGTATGTAAAATGCTTCTGCACGAAAACGGAGCGGAAAAGGTATATTTCGAGCCATGTGTAAACTCAAACGGATCTTCTCTGTTTATGGCAGATAGGATATTCACAGACAGCAAAGGCAATACCAACAGCTGTTATGAGGTGCGTGTAAGGATAACCATTGATGATCTGACCTTTGAAGCACAGTTTCCTCTCATGAACGGCAGTAACCCCGTTAAAGATAATTCCCTCTCGCAGCAAAGAGTTTGGAACGCACAGACAAGAGCCTTTGTTAAGGGAGTTGCCATGATGACGGGTCTGGGCTTTAATTTGTGGATAGATGAAGAGCACACAAATGCAAAGGACGGAGAAGAGGATCTGAATGCTCACAGCATTTTCGCCATTCAAAAACGAGTACAAGAGGCTTATACCCGTCTGATAAGAAAGAATATGACAACGGGCGAAATTGCACAGAGAATGGAAATGACCGAGGATGAGGTCAAATATTTCTTTACTCTGTTCGACCAAATAAACCGTTTTGAAAAGAAGCTCAATGCTCTATGATAGCCTCAAAGGATCGAAGCGGATGGTTTGGAGCAAGTGACACGGATTTTATTATCGGGAATTGGAAAACGGCGACCTTTGAAAAATGGTGGCTCACTAAGCTCGGAATAATTACCGCCGATTTTCAAAACCAATATCTGCTTGCGGGAACGCACAAAGAACATCAAATTTTGAACTCTTTGCAGATCCCTCTCATGGAGCTTGATAAGCAGATCATAATTCCCGCTTTAAAATTGCGGGTGAATTTGGACGGCAACACGGAAGATTGTATTTTCGAGTGCAAAACGCATTCAGCCGAAAAGTCTTTTAAAGTG
Source organism: uncultured Lachnospiraceae bacterium (assembly GCA_964411355.1). GTDB lineage: Bacteria > Bacillota > Clostridia > Oscillospirales > CAG-272 > SIG710. The sequence goes on along the minus strand of CAYPKQ010000120.1, from coordinate 3,328 downwards.
CCGATAAAATACAAGCGGCAGGTCTGGGTTCAAATGTATGCCGCAGGGATAGGGCAGGCGAAAATCGTCTCTTACGGGCTTACCGATGAGGACTATAATAATTTCTTTTTGCCGATAGACAAAGACAGGAGAGAGATCATAAGCGTTCCGTACAACGAAGAATTTATAAGCGGGGAATATCTGCCCCGGCTCGGATATCTTGTCGATTGTCTTGAAAAAGGGATGTTCCCGAAAACAGATGAATTTGCGGAAAGGACATAGCAATGACAGCGAAATATTACGGCATAGGCGCAAAAACAGGCGCAGGTGCGGCAAAATATAATAACAGGACAGTTACCTTCGACGGCATGAAATTTGACTCTCTCAAGGAATACAGCAGATATACGGAGCTAAAACTGCTCGAGAGGGCGGGAAAGATAAAGGAATTACGCCGTCAAGTCCCCTATGAGCTTATACCGGCGCAGAGAGAGGCGGACGTTATCGGCAAGCGTGGAGGAGTTAAAAAAGGGGCTCTTATCGAGAGGGCTGTTACATACATAGCCGATTTTGTTTATTATGACTGCGAAAGCGGTAAGGAGATAGTCGAGGACACAAAGGGAATGAGAACGAAGGAATATATTATCAAGCGTAAGCTCATGCTGCATATTCACGGCATAAGGATAAGAGAGATATGAGGCGACTGTATGACCTTAAACGAACTATCACAGCTGTATTGGCTAAAAAAGGAGATAGAAGCTGACCGCCAAAGACTCAAAATACTGCGTATGAAAGCAGATGCTCCTACCTCCGATTGGTCAGCCGTTCCGGGCGTTCACTCTTTCGGGAACAAGCTGGAAGCAATAGCGGCAAAGGAGCTTGAGCTTGAGGAGCTTATAGAACACAAAATAATGCGATGTATCGGTGAGCAGATAAAGCTTGAGAAATACATCGAAGATATCCCCGACAGTTATATGCGACAGATCTTCACAATGCGGTTTATATATAATTTTTCATGGCTGAAGATATCAATGAAGCTCGGAGGAGGCAATACTGAGGACGCTGTGCGGGTGGCAGTGAGAAGATATATCCAAAAGAGCGCAGGAAAAGAAAACTAAGGTACTGTAAACCGAAAAGACGCAGCGGCGGGCTCGCTGACCCCAAAAATGACGCAGTTTTTGTGCAAAAAATTCACGGCACTTTAATTGAAAAAATCATTTACCTCCTCAAAATCCCAATCGTTTGGGAATTTAAACAGTTTTTTCGCACGGCAACGCACGCATATGCGCACGCACGAAAAATCCCTCTCCCGATAGTTCGAGAGAGGGCATAAAATAAGGCGTTAAGAGCTTTTTCTGTATTCAAGCCGGTTCTTATGTTTTCAATGATTTTTCGAGATTTTAACCCGCTTTTCGGTATATTTCCGGCGTTTTGTCTGCTTCGAGCGTTATTTCAAGCCATTTTTCATCAGACATGAACGGAATATCAAGAAGCGGTAACGCTCCGGGTGTTCCCTTTGGCACTTCTTTTGCGCTGTTTTTGTCTATCCATCCGATAACGGGAAAAGAAAGCTTATCCATCTGCGATTTTCCTTTCCGCTTTCGCTATTCTTTTTTTCAAAAGTCCCGCTTGTTCGAGATAAAAGCCTACGAGCTTTGAAGCAGGATCAACGACACTTTCCATAAAAAGGCGTGCTTTGTATATATACTCCAAAATTGCTCTCATCTTTGCTTCCATAAGCTCCGGGCGGTATTTCGCATCATGTTTTAGTTCTTCATGATTCATGTCCTCAAAATAATCCTCAAAAAAGGCGTAAAGAAGGGTGTCGGCGATCTCAAGAAAATTGACTGCGTCCCAAAGGCTTGAGATTTCAAATTCGTCCATTATTTTTTCCTCCAAAAACTATTGACTTTTTCGAGAGGGTACGGTATAATGTATTTGTACCCTCTCGCAGGGGGTAGCTCTATACAAACATTGCTTTGGTTGGTGTTGTTTGTATGGGGCTTTTCTTATGCAATGCTGAAGCGACGGGTTTTTACGGGCTTCAGATACTGAGAATAAAGCTCATTATGGGTGCTCTTAAAGGCGGTAGTATCAAAGCGGTGGCTCGTGACGGTCGTGAACCTCACTTTAAAATCTCCGACTCTGATCTCCTCTTCATCCCCCATGTGTGCCTTGATCTCATCCTCGATGGTCTCGTTCTCTGCCTTCAGCTCATCCATCATAGCACGGAGGCTTTTGAGATCCTTTACCTTAGCGGTAAGCTCGTTTGTGCTCATTTTTCTGCACTCCTTTTTATTTATTTGTCTCGGGGAAGCGGTGAGGGGCTTTGCAAACTCTTTCAATCGCATCCGTTCTCACTCTTATCTTGCCTTCTTGGCTTTACCCGTCTGCCTTGGCTTCCCTTTATTTTGCTTTCTCACGATGACACTTGTTTGCACTGGATTGTTCATCGTGGCTTTATTATACCACTATCTGCGCAGATAGTCAAGAGGTTTTGAAAAATTTTTTCGACTTCTACTATATGCACAAATAGAGGGAGCGTTTTTTGTGCAAAGCTCACTATTTACACAGATAGCGCATTGTGATATAATATAATAAACTCAAAAAATAGGAGGTATATATGCCCGTAAGTAAAAAACAGCAGGCTTGTGTAAACAGATATATGAGCAATCACTATGACCGCATCAATCTGACCGTTCCCAAAGGAGACAAAGAGACGATCAAGGCGCATGCGGATAAATACGATGGCGGCAGTGTAAACGGCTTTATAAACCGAGCTATCAAAAATCAGATGGAACAGGATAACGAAAACGGAGAGGGGTAAAAATCCCCTCTCTCGTCTTAAAATTTTATTCCTGCGCCGTTTTTGGTACTCACCATGATAACTTTGCCCGAATTTTGATAAATCGCACACAAGCAAAATTTAACGCAAATAAACGCAGATGTAAAATGTATATACCTCTCTTTGCTCCTTTTTTGTGCGTGAGGACTTCAAAATCTTGCCATAAATCTGTTTTTTGTTTTTCGGGCATGGAAGGACATCGAAAAAACAAACAACGCTCAAATCGAGTATTTTGCCCTCTTGACAAAGTGTGGCGACTGTGATAAAATATTGTCGGTATCGCACGATACCCGGAGAACACCATAAACGGTGGCGGTTGCTTCCCCTCAGAAGGGAGCAAAATTCTTTTCTCCCTTCAATCCAAGGAAGGGAGGCTGATAATATGGACTACATAACACTAACAGAACTGTTTGTGATTATCGGAGCATTTATCGCTTTTGCTGACTTGCTGTTAAAACACATCAATCGCAAAAAATAAAAAGAAATAACCGCCTCACTCTCACATAA
>CAYPKQ010000119.1:0-7855 GCA_964411355.1 uncultured Lachnospiraceae bacterium | reverse complement strand
TGCTTTATGTATGTGTCCATTTTACGGGGTATATTTTATAGACAAAAAATGACTGCCACAAGGTGTACCTTATGACAGTCATTATTTGGTAGTAATAATATCATGAAAATCTATATTTGTCAAGCGTTTTTTGCAAATTTTGTCGACAAATATATAAAAATCCGTTTATCTGCACTCTTTATACCGACCATTGTCAAAAGGTACACTTATTGACAATAGTCAGTACGAGGAGAAGCAAAATGAAAAAGAAACTTTTTACCCTATCAGCAGCTTTAATCTTCGCTGTTTGCAGTCTGTTTTTTTGCATATCAGCCTCCGCAGAGGTTTACGAAGGCAATTGCGGTACACAGGGCGATAATGTTACATATAAACTCGACACCGAAACCGGATTGCTTGAAATTATAGGTGCTGGAGAGATGAAAGATTATCCGCCTTTGGGAAGTTTCTTGTATACAATAGGATATTATGTAAAGTCAGTTAAAATTTTCGATGGCGTAACAAATATTGGTGATTTTGCGTTCGGGTACTGCCGCAGTCTGACGAGTGTAATCATCCCTGATAGTGTTAGAAGTATTGGTGAATGTGCGTTCTATGACTGTTGCAGTCTATCGCTCGATGAGATTCCCCATAGTGTTACAAGTATTGGAAATGGTGCGTTTTCAGGTACTGCTTATTACAATGATTCTTCAAATTGGGAAAATGGTAACGTTCTTTATATTGGTGATTATTTAATTGAAGCAAAAGATAGTATTTTGGGTAGCTATAGTATAAAAGACGGCACTTTAACAATTGCCGGTTATGCGTTCAGTTCCTGCAGCAGCCTTACAAGTATTACCATCCCTGATAGCGTTATCAGTATCGGTGAGTGTGCGTTCTATTACTGCACCGGGTTAAAAGTAATAGAAGTCGAGGAAAATAATGAAGTATATTGTGATATAGATGGGGTTCTTTTTACGAAGGATAAAAAAACAATTATTGTATATCCTATTGGTGGTGAAACTGTATATGTTATCCCCGATGGCGTTACGAGTATTGGTTCTCATACATTCCATTACTGTAGTGATCTTACGAGCGTAACCATCCCGAATGGCGTAAAGCATATTGGTGATTATGCATTCTGTTACTGTAGTAGTCTGACGAACATAACTCTCCCCGACAGCGTGACGATTATTGGTGATAGAGCGTTCTCTGGATGTGGCGATATAGAAAAACTATACATAAGCAACCTTGAATCGTGGCTGAATGTTAACTTGAGTAATACTTCTTCTCATCCATTGTATTGGGGTGGTGGAAATCTCTATATAGACGGCAATCTTGCCACAGATATAGAAATCCCCAATACAGTTTCAAGTATTGGTGCCTATGCATTCTATAATTGCTATAGCATAAAAAGCATAACAATACCCAATAGCATTACCAGTATTGGTGAATTTGCGTTCTCTGACTGCATCAGTCTTGCAAATGTTGCAATTAAGTCTAAAAATACAACTATTGATTCGCGGGCATTTTATGGCTGTTATAGTCTCGAAACCATATATCTTTACAAAAACAGCACGGCGGATGAATATTTTTCAGACGAGGAATATACGAAGATATACCTTGATGACATAGAATTTGGAGACGCAAGCGGTGACGATGTCATAAATGCCAAGGACGTGATGCTTTTGGCGAAGTCATTTACCGGGTGGGATGTTGAGATAGACAAAACTGCCGCAGATTGCAACCTTGATGGAGTTTTTGACATGAAAGATCTTGTTCTGCTTACGCAGTATCTTGCCGGGTGGAATGTAACTCTCGGATAAATCACAATTGAAAAAGGAGCCGGATCAATTGCTTTATAAAAAGCTTTTGATCCGGCTCCCGTTTTTTGTTTCATACATTTATGTAAGCGAAGAGTTTTTTCTATAAACAGTAATTTGTCGACGCGTGAAGATGTACGATTACAAAGGCTCCCCTGTTTGTAGTGGCGAACCCCATCATCTCGCAAGACGAGAAGATGGGAACCCCCACGGGAGCTGTCACGGCGGAAGGTCTTATCGTAGAAAATAGATATTATTCGCCGTGACTGAAGGGTGTAGTTCGCAAAGTAACTATTACGAATTAACAAGTTAGTTTATACTTCATTTAACCCTTCCGTCTTTTGCCGTTGGCAAAATCCACCTCCCCTAATTTTGCTTTGCAAAATCATTGGAGGCGAGCGAGCAAAGTTCGCTTACGTTCGTCCTCATTGCCGTTAATTCACCGTTCTACAGTTCGATAAATTACTGTTTATAATGGGTTGCATTAAAAATCAAGATACTTAAAAAGATAGGGGATAATGAGTCATCATCCCCTACCGGAAAAGAAGTATTAACTTTCAAGGTCGAAAGAAGCAAGACCCGCATATCCTAGGGCGAGATATGCTTTGCTACCGACTACTATTGTGGCAGATGGGTGTGCTTTGTTCTTCATATCGTATTTACCGATGAGGGTCGGTGTTCCCGTGTGCTCTCCATCAGCAAATTTATAGATGGAATAAGCACCGTCCTTACGGAGTGAAACAAAGAGATAATCTCCGCAGATGGTTGGAACTCCCGAGCCCGTTGTGAGACTGTGGTTTGTGACTGCGGGATTGCTCGAGGATGTGATCTTCGAGTCGGTAAGTCCCGAAATTGTCGGATCAAATGAACGAAGACTTCCGGTTATGCCGAAGAATCTTTCTCCATCCGAGCAAACACCGTTTGTCTGCTCAATTCCGCTGACCCAATATGAGATAACGGGGGTATCATAGCTTCCATTTTCGCCAAAATCAATAAGAGCAGAGGGATTTCCCGTTGCCGCTACCACCATAAGATATCTGTTTCCAACGCTCTTATCGGATATCTGATGCTGATATACCATGGTAAGCTCTCTATATCCCGAAACAGATTTTATATTGTCAAGATCACGAATATCTATAAGGCTTGAAGCACTGCCTTTTTGAGCTAATATAAATTTCGATGCGGGAGAAACGGTCAGATCGCAGAATGTGACACCCTGTATCTTGTACTGCTTTATGAGATCAAGCTTTGTGCTGTCCTCGGGGTCAAATTCGTAAATACATATGCCCGCGGTGGATTCTGCGGTATAAATTCTACCGTCGTCACCTATATCTATCGCCATTGTGATATCCTGCGAAGGAATTTGGTTCAGAATATTCATTTCTGTGTCAAGCACATAGATTCCGTCACTTCCTGCGGCAACATAGAGCTTTCCGTCATGCTGGGTGACTTCCCAGATCTGTGTTCCGCTCTTGAATACCTTTGCATTAGTAAGTCCGAGAGCAGTAAGTCCATCTGCGTCTATCCATGCGGAAAGATCATATTCGGGATCTGTCACTGCGCTTCCGTTTTCATTTTTGCTGCCTTTTGCTGCAAGATCTGTTTTATAAACATAAAGACCGCTTGTGTAGCTTGCGATATAAAGATATCCGTCCTCCATATCGCAATCGACAATTGCCTGGTTATATACCTTTGTATTGTCATAGGGGAGCATCAGGCTTTGAGAGGCTGCATCATGGTTGGCATATCCTGCCTCACCCGAAGCAGATTGAATATTTATATGAGCTATTCTCTCCGGAAGAGTGGGCTTTGTTATATCATAGACATAAAGACCGCAGAAACAATCCGAAAGGAAGGCGTAATTCCGGCTGAGAGTGACTCTCCAAAGGTCCGGGGAGCCGACATAGCAAGCGCCGTCACTGCGGGCAACCGAGATCTTTTTCGGCTTTGCGGGATCGGAAAGATCAAAAATATCCATTCCGTTTCCGAGCCCGTAGCCCTCTGTTCCAAGAGACTGATTGCGGAAATAATGACCCGTTGCCGCATAGAGGATACCGTCGGCAATTGCAATTACGTCTCCTCTGCCGCTGAGAGTAAGCTCTGTTACCCATTTGGGACTGTCTGGGTCACGGACATCCACAACCTCGATGGCACACCAGCCCCAGCAGCCACAATAGAGATAACCGTTATAGAATGCGACGTCCTGACACTCGCCAATGCTGATATATGATGTAACAACAGGATTATAAAGATCGGAAATATTGACTATTACCGCACCAAAATATCTGTCTGCGATATAGCAGTAGTCTCCGCTTGTGTCGATACCCGTTGCGTGCTCCGCAGAATCTATATGAGAAGCAAATTGGGGATTTTCGGGGTCGCTTACGTCATAAATAAAGACACCCGATGCACGCGCAGTGATGATAAGTCCGTTTCCGTCATCTGTCATTATCATCTGGCGAAGGTCGCCAATATTTTCGAGCTTTGAAACGAGCGTTGGCTCAAGACCGTTTGCCTTATATATAAAGATTGCTGTTTCCAATGGCGAAAATATATCCGTCTCGAACTATAACGTCTCGGCAAGCTGTCATATCACTAAGACGGCTTGCATAGGGGATGTTTATTTCCTCCCAAGCATCGCTTTTCAGCATGTATGAACCGGTTTTTGCATCATAAAGCTCACCGTCAAAATCACTTATGCCGATGTCTCCGATATGTACCGTTGCCATCTGGCTTCCAATGTCAAAGCGCACCTTTGATTCGTTTCCCGTTGCCGTCATAGGCAGGAAAATCTCGCTTGCTCCGGAAGAGAGGGGAAGGTATATTTGCAAAGCGAAACTCCTGCGGAATCAAGAACGTTTGCGGTAACGGTGGTATATGTATTCTCGGTATAAGCCTTGAAGGAAAGGACAGAAGTTGCATCCTTTGTAAGAAGCTGAGGAATATTATATTCAAGTCCGAAGCTTCCGCTGCCAAGACGCGCCATTTTATAAGATTCGCTTATCATTTCCTCGTTTTCATCCTTTGTGATTATACCGTTCCAGGCTCCGTAAGCGGTGAGTGTCTCTGTGAGTGTGGGTGCATCGGGACCTGCAGGGCGGCAAGAAGTACTCTCATTGCCCTCAAAAGCATTTGTGTTTATATCCTTCACGGTAGATGAATAAACCAGAAGAGAAACCGAGGATGAAGCAAATGCTCGCTCTCCGATAGCTGTAACTCCCATATCGGCAAACACATTTGTGATTTTTGAATATACGTCAGCGGAGAAAAGGGCTGAGGTCTTACGGCGGAAATGCTTTCATATTCCATTCCCGTGTACCAGACCGTGCCAAATTGCGGCATACAGCCCTCGGGAAGTGACGGAACGTCACCACTTCCGCTTATGATCATGAAGTATTCTTCTCCGTCATTAAAGAGACTGTAAGAAGCACCTGTATTATTGAATGTGAGCACACCTTCACTAAGAGAAATTTCAGCCAGAGGTATGTTGACAAGCGTCATGCTTTCGCTTACATCCATAGGATATGTGGCATCCGCATCGGAAGTATAATCTGCTCCTGCTGTCAGCTTTACAGCTCCGCCGCTTGTAAGTGTGTTCCAAACCACTTTGTCGGAGTCGCTTTCTGCATCAATGATTCCGTTTTTATACATTCCCAGAGAGATCTCATAGATATTTGTATCTGCAAAGCTCGAATCGTGCTCGGTATCGGTTCCGTAATCGGTATAAACTACCTTTACCTCGCTTGTAACAGAGTCCTTCCAGATCTCATATCCGCAGATGTAAACATCCGATGTCCGGTTTGAGGTGTAATTTACAATAGACAGAGCAAAATATGTCTTTGCTTCGTTGCTGTATGCAAGAGTCTTTGCAATTATTTCGCCTTCCTTATATACGGTTATCTTTTTGCCTTTGCCCGAAAAGCTTCCGTCCTCGGACACAGACGCACCGTCCTTATTTGCGGTGGCAACTGCAAAAGCACCGTACTCGATAAGCTCAAAGCCTTCGTTTTCTGCTGCATTATCGAAATACATAATGGCACGCAGACCGTTATAACTTGTATTTCTTACCTGCCAGCCGTCAAATGTTAGACCGCCCGAGGTGAATGTTCCGCCGGCTATGATGGTTGCGAGGGGGTAAAGCTCACGAACCGCCTCCTTTGCCTCACTTGAACAAACGGTAAATGTCAGCTCTTCACTGTCGGTAAAGGGCATATTTGCAAGGGCAGAGGCAACATTTGAGGCAGAACCCTTAAAGGTTACATTTGTTATTGTACATCCGCTGAAGAAATCTGCGGGGAGAGTTGTTACATTTGCGGGGACCATTACGTTTGTAATAGCAGAGCCGGAAAACGGTGTTGTTATAGTTCCCGTCAGCTTTGCGGGGGTCGTCTTATTTGGCAGGATCACCGTTGTGGCGGGGATATTCTTAAAGGGGGCTGTCATATCATAATTCCATTTACCAACGCCGCCAAGGTCAATTGTTCCCTCGGGCGTTCCTATAGGACCATAGGTGGTCAGAGATTTTGCATTCTGCCAAAGGCGTCCGGCATATTCATAAATATGCGCCGGAAGCACAACCTTTTTGCAGTTGTCCATATCGTTAAAGGCATTCCAGTCGCTCCACTGTGCACTTTCATTATTCATCATTTTGTATGGCATCGTAATGCCATCTGCAAGCACAATATAAAATTCCTTTACCTTTGCGGCGTGGGAGGATATAAAATTCTTCCATTCTGCGGAATTGAAATATATCTGTGTTGCATTGCTTTTTACTGTCAATGTCAGTCTGCCGTTAAGGAGATACCAATCCATTGCAACATTGGTTGAAGTACCCGCATATGTACCTGTGATCGGTGCACCTATGCCGGGATTTGCTGTCATATAGGAAGCAACGGTCTCATTTTCCGAAGCGTCGATAAGGGCGTTCGGACAGCCCTCAAAAGATCCGCTTTCAATTGTTGTTACAGTAGCACCCACAACTATACTTTCGAGTGAGCTGCAGCCCGCAAAGGTGGTGGGGTCGATAACGGTAAAGGCACTTCCAAGCGTAGCATTCGGCAGGATAACCTTTTTTGCCGAAGTACAGCCCGAAAGAAGATTCTTAAAGCTGTTTGCCGGAGCTTCGCTGTCTCTGACGCACCAATAGCGCAGGTCGATAACATTATCCGTGCCGGAGCCGCTTCCGCTTCAAACCTTTGTAAGGCTCGTACATCCGCTGAAAAGACCGATGGTGGATGAATCTACTTTCAGATTCTCCATTTTTGAAAAATGGATACTTTTTGCGGCAGTCCAATTTGCATAAAGAACTGCGCTGTTGTGCTTTCCGAATGACTCAACCTCAATATGCTCGGTTACGGGAGCGTATTTTGTTTTCCAAGCATCCATAGTAAGTCCCGTGCTGTTGCAAACGGTGCTTGCGCCCCAATATGTGGCGGTTTCAAGACCGTCAACACCATCAAAGATGCGCATGGTTTTTGTATCCTTGTCATATGACCAGGAAAAATAATTTCCCCAGCTTATCTTTTGGTCATCTGCGCCAAAGCTGCCCGAAGCTGATTCCTCGGCGGATATTCCGATGGAGAGCATCAGCAAAACTGCTGTGAAAACTAAAATAAGGTTTAAAAATTTTTTCATTTGCTTTTTCCTTTCGCTGAAAAATATTATCAGTTGATTTTAACATATTTTTTCCGAAAAAGCATTGCATTATAGAACTCAAATATGGTATAATGAAACCCGATAAGCGAAAAAGTGAGGAAATACCGGTGAAAAGTTTGAATATTGTGAATGCGGCATATAGTGATCTGAATCCCAGAGTATACGGCTTTGACCATTGCCCACCGGGGAGAAGCGTCAGCACAAGATCATCAAAATATACCATGATACATTATATCGAAGAGGGAAAAGGTACTCTTCTTAAAGACGGGGTACTTTATGAGGTCACTGCGGGGCAAGCTTTTGTGGTAAACTGCGGGGAGGCGGCGGTATATACTGCCGATGCCCATGATCCCTGGTTTTACAGATACATAAGCTTTGAAGGAAATCTTGTTTCTGCCTTT
>CAYPKQ010000118.1:0-7991 GCA_964411355.1 uncultured Lachnospiraceae bacterium | reverse complement strand
AGCGAACTGTAGGATACCGATTAAAAAATGAGCTGATCTGTAGGGGACGGCGACCTCGACGTTCCCTACAAAAAATTCGTTATCGCCTGTTCGATAAATTACTGTTTATAAAGAAAAGGGCTGACAATGCAGCCCTTATTTTATTTAAGAAAATCCGGCAAAAATTCGGCAGATACCGTATTTGTTACATATGAACGGAGCTTTTCCACCGTGGTTGTTTTTCCGTAATATATGAGTCCGTGGCTTTTTGCCATTTCCTCTGTGAAATTCTCCATCAGATGTACGGAATTTTTATAGAACGAGCGGTTATAATAATATACAGTCGGTAAAAGAATTGGATTTTCAATTGAAAGAACGCCATCCTTACGCACGATATCGAATGTAATTATTCCGCCAACCATATTATAATCATTATTCTGCTCTGCCACAAAATTTCCGAGAGAATAAACGCAAAGCATCCTATGACCGTCACCGTTTGGACTTTCGATCCACTCAACAGGCTGAAGCACATGGGGATGGTGACCGATAATAGCATCAACTCCAAGTCCCGCCATCATGCTTGCAAGATTTTTCTGGTTTGCATTGGGCTTAAAATTATATTCCGAGCCCCAATGCATCGAAACGAAAACAAGGTCAGCCAGCTCATTTGCCTTCTTCACCTGCTCTGCGATAACAGTTTCATCCTCATATGGAATAACAATATCCGAGCCGCTCTTTAGCCTTAGTCCATTGGTGCTGTAAGTAAAAGACAGAAATGCAATTTTTATCTCCTCCACCTCAACAATTCGGATATTATTAAAATCCTCCTCATTAAGATAACCGCCAATGGTGGTAACGGGCATTGTATTCCAGAATTTTATCGTCTCTTCAAGTCCGCTTGTACCCGCATCAAGCATATGATTTGTGGCAAGATTGACAATATCAAAGCCAACATCAACTATGTCATATGCCAGATCTCTCGGAGTATTGAAATGGGGATAATCGTCATAGCCGAAATCCTCCCCCGCCATGGGCGTTTCCTGATTTATAAAGGAAATATCAGCTTCCTCGATAATATGCTTGATATTTTCATAGAACGGAGCATAATTATACTCTCTTCCGCCTTCGACGGCACATTTTTTTGCATCTCGGTTTGAGCCGTTATACATAATATTATCGCCGCATCCCGCAAAGCGAAGAGTCACATCGGCAGGATAAGGCTCGGGGAATGATATATCAAGTATCTCGTGCTTCCCTTCCTCATCAAGTGTTATCGGGATTCTGTTTACATCTCCCGAATAACCGCATCCACAAAGGAAGATCAAGGAAAGAAGCAAAGCAATAATAATTTTTTTCATATTATTTTTCTTTTATCTTTCTCTCTATGGCGTTCCATACCTTATCAACTATGATAACGCCCAAAATACCGAAAACTATTCCGAGAACGATGGCACACAGAACATCGGTGGGATAATGAACATAAAGGTAGAGCCTTGAAAATGCAATGAGAACAGCAAGAACAAGAGCAGGAATACCGAATCTCTTATCTCTTATCATAAGCACGGTTGCAACCTCAAATGAAGCCAGGGTATGCCCCGAGGGGAACGAGCCATCATCAAGAGGTGCTACCAAAAGAAGCGCACGCATAGCCTCATTTACATCATAGGGACGTATTCTGCCAAAGAGGGGCTTCATTATCATGTTGACGAGAACAAGACCGATTATAAGCGCCATCCCCGCCATAAGACCTGTCTTTCTCGTTCTTTTAAAAATGAGGAGAAGCACCGCCACAGCGATCCAGCCAAGACCATGATCGGCAAAGGCTGTTATCACAGGCAAAACCGCATCAAGAAATCCGCATCTGAGATTTTGAATTGCATCGAGCAAACCAAGCTCGAAATTATTTAATGCATCAAACATTTTGCTCTTTATCCCTTTCAGTTATTCGTTCTGTCATAAATGAGATATTTTCCGTCCACCATTCGGAGATAGAATGTTACATCCATCGTATCTCTGTAATCCTCCAGGCGCTTTCTCTTAAGAACCTGAGTAAGCTTTACACGGCAAGAAAAAGTGTTTTCATCATATCGATAAAAATTACTTGCCTCAACATCCTCAAAATCATAGCTGTCATGGTCGATCACAGCCCACTGAAGGGTTGAACGGATAGAATTATAAAGCTCTGTTCCCTTTTCAAAATAAGGATTCAGCTTTGCGAGAGCCAGATCATTCTGCATATAAGCGGCAAAGCTCTTCGCCGCCTCGATAACAAATTCACTCTGCTCTGCCATAAGAGTTTCATCATAGACAAGCTTTGTATAATAGTAAAGATCGTCCGATTTGGCAAGCTCGATCTTCATCTCGCCGCCATCGGCATCATATACCTTCACTTCAGGCTGACTTGTAAGTCCATCGACGCCGTAGATAGTAAATTTTATTCCCTCAACGCCCTCCGGCATATGGGCATTTGTCTCATGAGAAACATCATCCTCGAGAATATATGAAGAATCAAGCGGAACACCGTTTATATGCGGCACAGAGCCCTTTATTGCCTTGATCTTTACTGAAGCATCTGCACGGTAAAACAGCTCAAAGCTATCCGGAGCATATTTTTTAAAGCCCTTTTCGCTTTTTTCATCGGTTACAGAGAGAGTAAAGGAAGCGATTTTTATCTCCTTTTCATCCTCGGTATATTTTACAATATATTTGGAGCTTTCTGTATCCATTCCCGATGAAACATTATGATAGGTCAGCTCCTTGCCATCTGTTAAGGCAGAAATATATTCCGCAAGCATTTCATCACTTTCAAAATTACTTTTATTCAGCGAGGAATGCTTTATGACAGAAAGATAATCCCCCGCCACAAAATACTTTTCAAAGACCTCTGCGGCAACATACTTTGGCTGTACGCTCTCATAATCTGCCAGATACCCTCTGACTATGAAAAGTGAGATGGCAAGAGCCGAAAGTGCAACCGCCCAGCAGATAATGAGCACCAGATAGAATTTGGGCATTTTTTTTGCATCACTCTGCATATTCCGCACCTCCATCCTCGGGTGCCACCATAAAGAAAGTGGGCATATGTCTTGGCGTTGTAAAGGCTTTGTATTTATTTACAAGCCCCTTTTTCTGATATTGATCGAGAGAATCGTAATCATAGCCGTATTTTTCATAATAATTATCATAGTACATCATTGCGGATGAGCCGCCATCAAGCATCGCCGCAGATACTGCCCCATGCTCCACCATGATATCTATAACATCATTATGAGTTGCTCCGAGAGAGCTTGCGCTCCTTCCGTCCGTAACCAGCAGAATGACCGCCCCGTCCGCTCTCTGACCGATGGCAGTCCTTTGCGCCGTGCCGTTATTTCCTTCGGCATAATAGAAGGTAACATTCTCTCCGTCGGATGAAATAAGTACATTTCCCGTCTGGAAGGAAACAGCATCGCGTATTCCGAGAGACTCCGCTTCTGCCTTTGTCATGCCCTCGCATGCAATAAGCTTATTGTTATTATCAAAGCCAATAAATGTGCGCTTTGTTCCGTCATTCCAAACACATTCGCCCCCTGAAAATGTAAGTCCAATGGGGTGCGCTCCTGTTCCAACACCGCCGCTGTCGGGAAATTCGCCGCCGTTTATCGCCGCAACAGCACCATAAGAAGACGAAGCATCAAAAATGGTCTTTCCCTTCTGGCTTTCCGAATAATTATTGCTTGAAGTACCCACAAAAACTCTCGCAGGGTCATTTACAAGAAGCATATAAGCGGTATACGTGCTGCCCTTGATGGTTTTGAAGATCATTCCGTCCTTTGCGTTTTCCCATTCGTCTTTTTCTTCACTTCCGCCGGCAATCTCACCCGAAGCATAGTAATCTTCAAGTGAAATAACATCCTTTTCGACCTTTTCACTTCCGGCCATTATCTCATCTATGGTATCGTCATCAAGGAAAAGTGCAGGAACCCATTTGGTTGCGCTTGCTTGTTTTGCGGAAAGAACAAGAAGATTTCTCACAGTTTCGCTGGGACCTTTTGCAATAACGAAGCAAAAACTATAAAGCGCAATAATGGCAAAAAGAAGCAAAGATGCAAAAGCGATGGCTATTCTGCCTGCGATCCTGCCGCCGCTAAGTCTCTCACTCTTGGGCTTTCTGCGCCTATAACCCTCATAATCATAATAATCGCTGTCGCTAAAGCCTATGATTCTCTCACGCTTTTTTTCTGTGTTCCTTCCCTTATCCTTTAAAAGGGGGGGCTCCTTTTTTTCAGCCTTCGATGGCTCTTTTTGGGGAATCGGTTCGGGCTTTTTAGGTGACTCAGCGTGCATTATCGGGAAATCTACATTTAATTTTTTCTTTGATTTATCATTTATCTCATTGCGAAGAGCTTTTTGCGCCTTGCTCTCCTTCTTTTCTGCCTCAGGCTCGCTTTCCTGCGCTGCAGAAAAGTCTATCGGTTTAACCGGTGCGCTCGCCTTTGGGGGCGGTGGCATTATGAGCGGAGCATTCTTTCGCTTTGCCGCATAATCCTCCGGTGCAAAAAAATCTTTATCTTCCATTATATCAACCAAACCTTTTATTTTTTCTTTTTAGACGAAAACACCCATTCTCTTTGGATTCTGAAGGAAAGCAAGAAAAGGATAAATTCAACTGCTATCTTAATTACTGTGGTCACAACCGAAGCTGAAACTCCAAAGAGCGCACCCCCGATGCCTTTAACAATATATTTCACACCGAAATTGGATATGAGAAGCATGGGAATTGCGAGTACATAGTATTTTATTAATGTTTTCGCTATATTATCCGAATTTTTGAAAACTGTTTTCTTGTTAATTATAAAATTGGTGACAGAGGAAACTGTCCTTGCAATTACATAGCAAAGAAGCTGCATCGGTTCTCCGAGAAGTAAATGACAAATGAAGAAGATCACATTATCAAGA
Organism: uncultured Lachnospiraceae bacterium; assembly: GCA_964411355.1. GTDB lineage: Bacteria > Bacillota > Clostridia > Oscillospirales > CAG-272 > SIG710. Next base: position 3,074 of record CAYPKQ010000118.1, on the reverse strand, counting down.
ACTGATGCGATAACAGAGCTGAGAAGAAATTTAAGAATAAGAGAATAAACCCTAATGGAATCCCTTACGGGTCTGAAATGCGATGTTTGATTTTCTTCTATATATACTGTTTCTATCTTCACCTCGGAAAGCTTTATCCCTCTTTCGCCAAGTCCAAGAAGCATATTCGTTTCATATTCAAAACGGTCGCCCTCAATTTCGCACATATCCGCAAGAATTGCCCTTGGGAATGCACGAAGTCCCGTTTGAGTATCCGATATCTTCATTCCGCAAACAAGACGGAAAACAAGAGAGGTTGTTTTATTGCCAAACTTAGAACGCTTTGGAACATGGGGCAGAGAAAAATCACGCACCCCCAGAACAAGATCACCTGTCTCCAGCATCCTTTCACAGCAGGCAAGCACATCCTTCGGCAAATGTTGATTGTCACCGTCAACGGTAACAACACCCTCTCTTCCCTCTTTATTTTTAAGGAAATATTCAAATGCCGTTTTCAGTGCCGCACCCTTTCCTAGGTTGTGAGGATGGGTCAGCACAGTACAGGACAGATGCTCAGTTGTCTCCGGAAAATTACATAAATTTTCCGCACGGCTTCCGTCATTTACAACGATTATATCATCAAACCCCAGCTCCTCAAGTCCTTTTATGACCTTCATGAGCTTTTCATCGGGATTAAGGGACGGAACTATAACGGTTATTCTTTTTTGTGCATTCATAATGAGCATCCTTTCTGTTTTTTATTCAAAAGGCGCAAGCCTTCCCGAAAGACAAGTATAACGCATCGACTGTCGGTTGTTTTCAACCATTTTCTTTACATATTCCTCTCTGCCAACGAGAATTACCATTTTTTCAGCTCGCGTCACGGCAGTATATAGCAGATTTCTCGTCATAAGCATGGGGGGACAAGCATATATGGGGATTATTACAATTGGATATTCACTTCCCTGACTTTTATGCACAGTTATGGCATAGGCATGGTCGATATCGTCAAGGAGAGAAAAATCATACACCACATTGCGGTCATCAAAAGCTATAAGCATATATTGCTCGCTCCTGTCAATATCCTTAACTATGCCAATATCACCGTTAAAGATACCAAATCCGCTTCTATATGCACTTTCCCATTCAAGCTCATAGTTGTTCTTTGTCTGCATAACTCTGTCGCCGACTCTGAAGGTTCTCTCTCTGTGCTTATGTTCCTTTTTCCCCTTCTCTGCGGGATTCAAGTTCTCCTGGAGGATTAGATTAAGATTATCCGTTCCACCCTCTCCCCTTCTTGAAGGAGTTATTACTTGGATCTTTCCAACAGTATCCGATCCGTATTTTCTCGGAAGCCTGTTTTTACAAAGGTCTGCAATGGTAAGCGCAATTTCTCTGTCGCTTTCTCTTGCCATAAAGAAAAAATCATTGTCTTTCACCGAAAGATTCGGACAAACGCCGTCATTTATCGCATGTGAATTGGTAACTATTAGGCTTTTTTCTGCCTGTCTGAATATTGTTTTAAGGCAAACGGTTGCAAATCTGTTACTTGCAATAAGATCACGCAGAACATTTCCCGCTCCGACCGACGGAAGCTGATCTGCATCACCTATAAGTATGATTTTCGAGCCCGGCTTAACAGCTTTTAAAAGAGAAGAAGCAAGGAAGCAATCTATCATAGACGCCTCATCAATTATTATGACGTTTTCATCAAGAAAATTTCTCTCGTCACGCATAAAAACTGCGTTTTCACCCTCGCTGTATTCCATTTCAAGAAGACGATGGATTGTTTTTGCCTCGCATGAGGTCGCCTCGCTCATGCGCTTTGCGGCTCTTCCCGTTGGCGCAGCCAAAGCAACCTTCATGTCCATGCTCTCAAATATTCCGAGAAGTGCACGGACAACCGTGGTCTTACCCGTTCCCGGACCTCCGGTGAGGATCATAACTCCGCTGTCAAGTGCTTCTCTTATAGCCTGCCTCTGGAGTGGTGCATATTCAATTCCGCTTCTTTTTTCCTCGCGCGAAATGAAGCGCTCAATATCATCATAGCCGATCTTCGGGCAAAGATTGTCAAGAACCACAAGCTTATTTGCAATAAAGGTTTCCGCATCGTAGCCTTCCTTTGTATAAACATATGTGATACCCTCAAAGATCGAATAACGCACTCTTCCCGATGCTACAAGGGATTTATAAGCGCTTTCCGCCTTCTCTATGCTAACCGAAAGCATCTGCGCCGTTCCCTCTATAAGCTTATCAAGCGGGAGACAAATATGACCGTTTTTTGCGGCATTATGAGAAAGAAGATATTTCATTCCGCTCATAATCCTGCTCTCTGAGGCTGGGTCAAGAGAGAGCTTTGCCGCCATTGCATCAGCCTTTTCAAAGCCGATTCCGTCTATCATATCACAGAGGACATACGGATTTTCCTTTGCAATATCAACCGCATCCGTTCCCCATTTTTTGTATATCTTAACTGTGGTGGCAGGCCCGAAATACTCTCTGAAAAACATCATGGTGCTTCGCATTCCAGCCTCGGCTCTGAAATTATCCGAAATTTCAAGTGCCTTTTTCTTTGAAATTCCCGAAATCTGCGCAAGCCATTCGGGGTGCTTTTCGATAACCTCAAAGGTATCCTCGCCAAATTCGTCAACTATCTTTATTGCGGTCTTTGCACCGACGCCCTTTATGACACCCGATGCCAGGTAGCGCAGAATCGAATCCACGTCTGCGGGAAGCTGTTTTTCAAAGCGTTCAACCTTAAACTGTCTGCCGTATTTTGAATTGTGCACCCAAATTCCGGTAACGGTCATATGTTCACCCTCTGAAATATACGGAAGAGTTCCCACGATCGTTATAAGCTCGCCGCCATCTGTTCCAAAGCTGCAAATTGCATATCCGTTTTCTTCATTGCGGTATATTACGTGCTCAACACTGCCCGAAAAGCTTTCTTTTCCGCCCTCTCGTTCCTCTGAAACAAACATTTCTGCGCTCCTTTCTTAAGATTCAAACAGTAATTTATCGGGGAGGGGGATTTCGCCACTGCGGTGGCGACCGGCGGTGGTGCCGGAACCACGACCTTTTAAAAAAGGTCGATC